>CAIXBE010000277.1 GCA_903917595.1 uncultured Rhodobacterales bacterium | reverse complement strand
GCCACCTTCGCCCTGCAACGGGGTCTGACGCTGCGCCCCATGACCAGCTCCGCGCCAGCCCCCGTTGCACAACCCGCCCATCTGGGCAAAACTGAACACCGGAGTCTCGCTCAGGTTGGATAGAAATTGAGGGCAACGTCAAATGATATAGAGCCGGAAATTGCACTGAGGAAGAACCGCTCGACGTGACTTACGCGCCCCAAGATTAGGGAAGCCGCGCCTTTGAAGCGTTCAGCAAGGTCGGCTGTCACTCCGGCAGGTCGCCCCGGCGCTGGCCCTCGCTGTCGGTCCACCAGGAGCAGAGACGGTCCTCGTCACGCCAGCGCCCGGCATCGGCGGCGGGTGTGGTTCTGCTTCGGTCGCGGTAGCACGGGATGCCTGCGATCATCAGCGTTCCGGTCGCGGTGTGGCCCAAACGGGCGGCAAAGACTTTGCTCACCAGATAGGCGGTCAATTCCTCCGGCCGCGCGCAGGCAGGATCAGCAATGATTTCGGCCAGACGCGCGCGCATTACGGCATCAGCCGCAAGGATCGCCTCTACCTCGGCGCGAAAGGCGATTTCGGTATCGATATATGCCTCCAGCGCAGGAAGCGACCGGGCGGGAGGTTTCTTCAGCTTCAGATGGCCCCCATCATGCAGCATCTTCAGGATACGCGCGCCAATGGGCGAAGTCAGTTGCACATGCGCGTCATGAAAGGCCAGCTCGCGATCCTCGTCGGACAGGCGGATCGTGGCGGGCCGTCCTTCCAGGACCGCGCGGCGCAAGGCGGCCAACGCGGGTGTCCGGTGCACGTTGGGGATCAGATCTATCACGTGAAGCGCGGGCCTCATGCGGGTGCGTATATCCCACAGCAAAGGGTCAGCCTCCGTTCAAGGAATCGGGGGCTAAGCCCGTCGGCGCCTTGCGGACCAGCACGGCAGGAAGCCCCGCTTCGGCCATCAGATCGGTCGCCATAGTGTCGGCATTCGGCCCCGCATCCAGAAGCATCTGCCAGATGTCATGCACCGGGCGCGCAATGCGGGGTTCCTGCAAAGCGCGGGCAGTGTGAAGCCAGACGGCCAGACCGTCGCTAAGGTCATAGTCGCGTTTCTTGCGCAGGGCGGCGATGCGGGTCTGGGTCGTAGTCACGAAACGGGCGATGGCGGCGCGGGGCCAGCTTGCGATGGCATAGAGGTCTTGCCCTTCAGCCTGCAAGGAGGCCGCCCAGAACCACGCGGTCGCGGCGTAGCTGTCGACAACATGCCTTTTGGCTGATGCCAGCCTGTCAGCCATCGCCTGAGCGTCAGCGACCAGCGCTTCCGTCGCCTTTTCCTGCTGCCATGCGTTGAACATCATCACTCCTTGCATGCCGTCTGAACCATGAAGCGGGCAAGGGCACAAGCGTTCCCGCCGTTCGGGCGGTCGGAATGCCGGTCCGCTCCGGTGCGGATCAGATGTGCCAGGAAGGTTGATCGGGTTCGCAAGCGCGTTCCGTCGGGCCATCGGGGCAGGCTAACCCTATTCGTCAGTTTACCGAGACAACTCACTTCTCCAGGGTATTGAACAACGCGCGCAGCGCCTGAAACCGCCCGAATGCAGTTACAGCGTCTTCACGAGCACTGATCCAGCTTGCGGTCTGGCGTGCAATTACGAGGTTGAGGTCGGACCGTCGGACATTCGCCCAGCGCTCGTAAGTCAAGCCAACGGTTTGCCCGGTCACAAGGGGCAGACTAGCAGGTTCGGCGGCGGTGTTTATCGCCTGCAACTGCAGCTTGCTGCGGTCCAGTTCCGTGCCAGTTGTCCGAAGCAGGCCCAGTCGATGGTCCAGCATCATTTGTGCCAGTTCAGCGATCCGGGCCCTGTCCTGTGCCGGGCTCATCGCCGACGCGCCTTCTTGCGCATCGCATCGGCAAACCGGATTGCGGCGGCGACGGCTCGGTAGTGCTCGACCCTGATCTCCTGGCCGATCTCGACGGTTGCATGCATCGCGCGGGCGGTCGGCGGGTCACTGTGGATCGGGATCGCGTTCTCGGCGGCACGCTCACGGATCTGTCGGGCGATTTCATCCATACCTTTCGCAACACAGACCGGGGCGCCGCCTTTGGACCGATCCCAGCGCAAGGCCACAGCAAAGTGGGTCGGGTTGACCACCACAACGTCGGCCAAAGCCACATCCGCCAGCATCCGGTTCGTAGCAACCTCTTGTGCGCGCTGTCGGCGGGCGGACTTGAGATACGGGTCGCCTTCGCTCTCTCGGAACTCGTCCATGATCTCCTTTCGCGACATGCGGTTGCGCTGGCGGTGAAGGTGCAACTGCCAAAGGTAATCCACGCCGCCAAAGGTCATTGCCACCAGAGCAACGACGAACAGGAATTCCAGCGTCAGTCGCGAAAGCACCGCAGCCGAAAGGTTCGGCGAAAGATAGACGGTGGCCAGGATATCCTCCAGGCGAACGGCGAGAAAGGCATAGAGAATCGCGGAAGCCAGGCCAAACTTCAGTCCACTTTTGGCAAATTCTACCAGACCCTCGACACCGAACTTGTGACTTGCGGTGGCAACGATTGAAATCCGCGAGAGCTTTGGGGCAATCCGGTCGGGCGCGACAACAAAGCCGCGTGTCACGGCGATTGCCGCAAGAACCGTGACCATGGGAAGCAAGAGCAAGGCCAAGGGCGGCACCGCAAGGGCCATGACATACCCCGCCAAAGGCGTGCCGGTCCCCGATGTTGCAAGAAGCGAAAGTCGGTCGGCCAGTCCCAAGAACAGCATCCCGGCAGCGCCGGCTTCACGAACAACCCAGTTCCCCATGGAAAGGAGGCCAATCAGAAAACCGACAATACCTGCTGCCGTCAGAAGATCGGCGGATCGTGCAATGTCGCCCTTCTTCCGGGCTTCTGCCAGTTTCTGCGGTGTGGCCTCATGTTCACGGGTGGTATCGTCTTCCTCCGTGCTCATGGCCGCACCGCAAAAGGATCGGCAAGATGGGCACTGAAGGTCTCCAGCCAGACTGCAAGTAACATCGGTGCCGCAATGGCCAGCAGCGCCAGACTTCCAAGTGTCAATGCCGGGGCCCCGACCATCGATACCATAAGCTGCGGCATCGCCCGATTGATCACGCCAAGTGCCAGATTGTAGATCATCGAAGCGATCACAAATGGCGCGGCCAGCGAGAATGCCAGGGAGAAAGTCCGCGCGGCAAGACCAAGTCCCCAGTCGGCCACCACTCCGGCATCGGGATAGCCACCCGCAGGTAGGATGTCATAGGACAACACCAAAAGTTCGGCGGCACGAACGTGCAGACCTGCGGCCAACGCCAGCGCGACACCGGCGATGGTCAGAAGATTGCCGATCGCAGGTTGCGGTTCGGGTGCAACTCCCGCGAAAAGCTGGGAAAGGGTGGTAGCTTGGGCGATGATGGCCGCAGCGGACTGCAATGCCAGCAGGAAAAGCCGCATGCCGATCCCCAGAATCAGGCCCGCGACCGCTTCGCCTGCAAGGGGCGCAAGGCCGGGGAGGGGACCGGTAGCGGTCAGATCCTCGGCAAGGATCGGCGCGATCACCGCGGTCAAAGCCAGGACCAGCGCAAGTTTGACGCGTTGTGGGGTCGCTGTTTCGCCAAGGCCCGGCATCAGGGCCAAAACGGCACCGATACGTACAAAGGCAAGTGACACGGCCCAAAGAAACCCCTCGGCAAGGCCCAAAAGAGCAGAAATCTCAGTCAGGATGCCGGTCATGCAGGCACTTGGCCAATCAGAGCCGGGCGGGCGTCGGTGCCGATTTCTTCATAGGACAAGACCGGCATTTGCAGCCCTTTTGCTTGAACGACGGTCCGCAAGAACCGTCTTCGGGCTACTGAAGTGACAAGGGCCGGGTAGACACCACCCTCGGCCGCGCGGTTCACGCGATCGGTCAACCCATTGGCCAAGCGAGAAAAAATCTCTGGCGGCAAAGCAATGTCGCGCTGACCGCGGTCACTGTCGATTTGGTAGATCGCGAAGGCCTTTTCCCAATCCGGTGCAAGCTGGATCAACGGGATCGATCCGTCCGCCCGCTTGAGATCGGCAACGATCTGGAAGCCCAGCCGTTGGCGGACATGTTCGCAGATCGCCTCGGGGGGGCCGAACTGGCGACCCTCGGCTATCGCCTCAAGGATCAGCGGCAGGTTGCGGATCGATACGCGTTCGTCAAGCAGCAAGCGCAAGACGGCGTGCAGCAGGTCGGTGGGGACCTTGTCCGGGACAAGCTCGTCCAGAAGTCGGCGATTGGCTTCCGCCCTCGCTGGATCGGACAATCTGACGAATTCATCCAGCAGCTTGCGCAATCCGCGCAGCGTAAGCAGTCGTGAGAGGTTGGCCTTCAAAACCTCCAGAAGATGTGTAGCCAGAACTTCGGTTGGAGAGACGACGGTCAGTCCCGAAAGGGCAGCATCCTCTTGCTGATCAGGCAGTATCCAGCGTGCCGGGGCACCATAGACCGGCTCATTCACATCGATGCCGTCGGGTGCAAGGATCCCTTCGGACAACAGGACAAGAACCCGCTCCGGGAATAGTCGGTCAGCAACGCGCTCTACGCCTTGCAGCCGGATGCGGTAGCGGCCCGCGGGCAGCGCGGCCTCATCCGTCAGGCGGATTTCGGGCAGAATAAGGCCGAAAGTCGTGGCCACATGGCTGCGCATGTTGGCGATGCGACTATCCAGACCGGTTGCCGGATCCAGCACCATAGCCACAAGATTCGGCGCGAATTCGATGTGAATGTCGTCAAAGTCCAGAACGTCGCCCATTGTCTTTTGCTGCGCTGGTTCCTGCGTTGGAACTGGAACCAGATCCGCCGAAGCGGATTTTCGCGACCGGCTGAAAGCCAGTCCGGCCAACCCGAGAGCTGCGAACATGAATGGAAGGAATGGCATGCCCGGCACGATGGCGAAGAGCGCCATAAGCCCTGCAACGGTACCAAGCGCGCCGGGATAGCGGCTAAGCTGGGCGAAAAGGGATACGTCGACAGCGCCCTTCTGACTGCCTTTGGCGAGCAGAAGTGCCGCGGCGACAGAGATGATGACGGCCGGAATCTGGCCCACCAGTCCGTCACCAACCGTCAGGATCGTGTAGGTTCGGAATGCGGTTGCGGTATCCAGATCGTGGACCAGAATACCGACGATCAGCCCCACCACGATGTTGAGCGCGGTGATCAAGAGCCCGGCGACAGCATCTCCCTTGACGAACTTCGATGCGCCGTCGAGTGAGCCGAAAAAGTTGGTTTCGGCCAATTCCTGCTCGCGCCGCCGTTTCGCCTCGGCGTGGTCAATCGCACCTGCGGACATGTCGGCGTCGATGGCAAGCTGACGGCCCGGCATCCCGTCAAGAGCAAAGCGCGCTCCAACTTCGGCCATCCGGCCAGCACCTTTGGTGATCACAATGAAATTGACGATCAGTAGAACGATGAAAATCACCAGGCCCAGGATGATGTTGCCACCCATGATGAACTCGGCGAAGCCCTCGATCACGTGGCCGGCGGCGTCGGTGCCCGTATGCCCTTCGCCGATGATGAGTTTTGTCGACGAGATGTTGAGCGACAGTCGCAGCAGAAGCGATGCCAGCAGGATTGTCGGGAAGGCCGAGAAATCGAGCGGACGGTCGATGAACAGCGTCACCGTGAGCATCAGAGTGGCCAACGCGAATGATATCGCAAGGCCGATGTCCAGCATCCAAGCGGGGATTGGCAGGATCATGATGATGATGACCGCCATCAACCCGACGGCCAGAAGAATCGTTGGGCGGAATATTGCAGCGAATGTCAGTCCGGAAAGCATCTATGGCTCCCCAATCAGGCGGATGCCAGCAGCGGTCGCGGGAACCAACGAGCCGCGCCCGCCGGATTGCCCGGCGACAAGCAGCGGATAACGGTTTAGCCGAGTTTCCTGCAGCGGGTCGGTCCGGTCGCCCGCCAAAGCGGACCTTGTTGCCTCGAATTTGGCAAGGTAGCGTTCGGCATATTCAGGCGTGGCAGAATGGTACGCGGCGGCGGCAGCGGGCCAGTCACCGGTTTCGTCATACTGCGCCAAAAGATAGCCGGCGGCGTAGACTGTGTTGCTTGCAGGATCCAGCATGTCCGCAATTGATGCAAATGCCGCGGCATGCCAGCGGTAGTTCAATTGAAAGCAGCCCAAGTCGATATTGGTCAGCCCGGCGTCCAGAGCGTTCCGGACCATGGCCTCGGCGTCCGAAGCGGTGTCCGTCCAGTAACTTTCACCCTCGATGTTCACGGTCCAGGGCCAGGGGCGGTTGTTTCGACCGGTCTCGACGACCGACACTGCAATCAGGACCTCGTATGGCACACCCAGCAAATCGGCAGCCTCTGCAGCGGCGGCTTCGCAAAGTGCGCCCTCGCCGGTGCTGGAGAATACCGCCGACAAAGGGGTCAGGCTGCCCAGGATCATGGCGGATGGAAAAGTCGCAAGCGTTAGTATTGAAGCGCGGGCAAGTGACATTTTGGCCTCCACCCCTCGACGTTCTGCCGAAGTATAGGCTCAGACTAGGGGGTGAATCTTGCCAACCGGTTACCGGCATCAGTAAGCTGGAGAGGCCAATCCGGACAGAAGTGCGTTCATTGCGACGCGGGCAGTGGCTGCGTCTTCAAGGAGAGCAGCCCCCCGGGCCAGAGGCCCAACGTCCTGTGGAAGATCCGGCGAGAGAACAGCCGCCGCCGCGGACCAAAGCGGCGCATCTTCTGCCTGCAGCTCCTGCCAATCACCCTCCCAGGTGGTCAGACGTTGCGCTTCATCCGGCAGACCGGCGGCCATAAATGCAGTTCGCGCCTCGCCAAGGGCACCTAGCTGGACAAGGGCTCTGGCGCGAAGGGACTCGTCCTCTGGCTCATCCAGACCGACGATAAGTGTGATGGCCCGGCGCGCGTCTCCCCGAGCGAATTCGGCTTCGGCGGCAACCCGGCGGCGATCGGCACTGTCATCGGGCCCGACCGGATCAATCCACATGAGCGCGGCATCTCCAAAGCCCAGATCCAACAGTCGCCCGGCGACCTCAAGTTCGACTTCGGGAGTGACATTTATTGCTTCAGAACCGCCCGGGCGAACCGCGTGCCGAAGAAATGCGTCGTCGCCGGCGAGCAGAAGCGCCACTTGAAAAAGGTCGGAAACTTCCACGCCATGTTGCTCGGCTGTGGCAAATCCCGCATCGGTTTGCCCGGACAAGACCTGCGAAAGCGCAAGCGCACGCAAAAGGTCAGCGCGGGTTCCAGGATCCCCCGCTTCTTTCAAAAATGCTTGAAGTGATGTTGCGATCTCAACTGGAAGCGGTTTGGCCCTCTGAAAATGCACTTCGACCAGGGCAATCATTTCATCCAGGCCAGATCCCCCTTTGTCCATCGCTGCCTTTGCATGATCCAGTGCCGTGTCCGGCCGACCGGCATGAAGTTCAGCACTGACGTCCAGAAGTTCGACCGTTTTCGCAAGGGTGTCTGGTGTCCGCTCTACGGCGTTCCGAATCACTTGGGCAGCTTCGGGCTCATCATGGTCCAACATTTTTTCGACAAGAGGTGGCCCAAGGGACGCGCGAAGATGTGATGGCAGAGCCAGGAAGCCGCGCACGACGGCATCGGTATTGACGTCTTGGCCGTGGGGCAATTGTGTATGCGCCAGCACGGCCCAGAGTACCGCACTTCCATCGCATGTTAACATGTCAAGGAATGGAGACTGTTGGTCAGGATACCCGTCAACCACTCTGGCCATTGAAAGCAGCGATTCATACTCTTCCGGCCGGTCATCTTTTGGTAGCAGGTTGGCGTACTGGGCAGCTTCCGCTCCGAAACCTAAGAAAAGGTGAAGGTGGACGGCGTTAAGCACAGCAGCAGGGTCGACAGCGTCAAACTCGCCGAATAACCCGGTTCTGGCTTCGACTATGGCCTCACGCGGTAGTCTGCCTGCGCCCCAGTCTGACACGGCGAAGTGGTGATCCGGTGCACAAGCCCCACCACTGGCAGTAAGACCCCCATCAGCCGCATCAGTGCTATCGCCACTGAATTCATCAGCTGTGCCGATGCGAATCTGTGTCCAGGGTAGTTCCTCACTCTTGACTGCCTCCCATCCTGGAGGTTTTCCCGGGAGAACCATATCGATCAAGCTCTGGGTGGCCGCGCGGCTGATTTCATCCAGAAGTTTGGCACGCAAGGGAGCCAGCGAGACACCGCCGTTATCAAGTGGCAAGTCTGAAACCTTGGGTACCCAAGGGGATGTGCTCCGGGCAAAATCCAACCAGTTGTATCTTGCGACCGCCTCATCTGGTTGCGGATACGTGATCGAAAGGGGACTGGAGGAGTCGAAGGGCTGCTCGAAGGCCGAGTGGGCCGGAGCAGGCCCGGGCTTGATATCCAACACGATCACGCCTGCGCGATATTCAAACGGAAATACATGACATTGGCAGGCAAGTGTCAGCTGCAGCGAACCTTTTTCCGGATCGACACGAAGGTCTTGAAGACGGGTCCTTGGAATACGATCCCATACTTCTGTAAGATCAAAAATCGGTTGGGTTTCCGCGGTTGAGGCAAAGGTGTATCCTATCGGCGTCTTGCCCACAGTCCAATCTGCCCTGCCCGATAGTTCGATGACTAGGCGGGTAAAACCCTCGTGCTCGCCGGAGTAAACGCGGGCGGTCTCTGCAACGGCGGGGGCAGAGAGCAAGACGACAAGGGCAAGACAGCGGATCATGCTACATCCTGTTTCAGGTTGCGCATGGAAGATTCAAGGTCGCTGAATCCCGGGCGGAGGTGGTGCGGCGCGTTTTGACGCCCAACCTCGATGCAGATATTGGCCGGGTGGCGGTGCAGGTTCGCAATCAGCACCTCACGGATAAGCTGGTAGAAATGGATGTCCTCTTCAACCACCGCTTTCACCCGCGCGGCGAATGGACCCATCAGACCATAGGCAAGAAACACCCCCAGAAAGGTTCCCACCAGCGCGCCGCCGATCATCTTGCCCAGCACCTCGGGCGGCTGGTCGATCGACCCCATCGTCTTGATGACACCCAGAACGGCGGCAACGATCCCAAGTGCGGGCAGGGCGTCGGCCACCGTCTGCAGGGCGTGGCTGGAGTGCATCGCATGGTGCAGCGTCGCCTCCATCCGCTTGTCCAGCACCTCCTCGACCTGATGGGGGTCGTCGTAGTTCATCGAAGCGGCGCGCAGCGTGTCGCAGATCAGTTCCATCGCTTCGTGATCGTGCTGGATGCGGGGATACTTGCGGAAGATTATCGACGTTTCCGGGGCTTCGACATGCTCCTCAAGTCCGACAGGGTTTGCACGGGCAAGGCGGATCAGTTCGAACAGCAGGCAAAGAAGATCGCGGTAATCCTCAAGCTTCCACCGTGGCCCCTTGAAGACCTTGCCGATGTCACGCAGTGACTGTTTTATCGAAGGCATGTCGTTCGAGATCAGGAAAGCCCCCACGGCGGCACCGCCGATCATCGTAAGTTCGTAGGGCAGGGTCTTGAGGATGATGCCCATCTTGCCGCCGGCCATGATGTAGCCGCCGAACACCATGACAAGAATAACGACGATTCCGATGATGCCGAGCATTTCCTGGTCCTGTCCTGCTATACTGGTCGCAAGTATCGCGGTACGAAGTTAAATATCTCTTCCTGCCGCTTCAGTTCTTGGGGACCCCGGCATTGCGCCCGGCCACGATGACACTGACACCGTAGGCAGCCTCGGCGGACATTCCCGACAGGATGGCCGCAGCCGATTCTGGTGGCATGCGGCCAAGGAAGCCGGCAGCGAATTCCGGCGACATGGTCTCGAACAGGGCCGCCGCGTCCTTGGGCTTCATCGCCTGATAGACAGCGGTCAGCCGGTCGATATCGGCTTCGGCCGCACCGTCGGCAAGCGCGAGCGTCGCTTTCAGTTCATCCTCCAGAGCCTGCATCGCGACCATCCGGTCCGAAATCGCCGCATCCGCAAGGGCAAGCGCGGCCAGCCGGTCTTGCAGGGCGGCTTCTTGCACAGCCAGCCGATCCTCACGCAGGCCAAGTGCCGCAGCAAGCGCCGAGGGCGACTCGCAGAGCGTCGGGTCGGCTTCGGTTTCGGGTGCAGATTCGGCATTGTCGGTTTGCGCAAGGGCAACGCCGATCCCCGACCCCAGTCGGAGGGCGCCCGACATGGCGAACAGCATCGCCACGATAAATAGAGTGCCCCGCCCTACGCGCCGTCGCAGGTTCATTCGGCGGCCTCCAGCGAGTCGTGTGTTGACCGGCGGCGTACAAAGCGCAGCTTGCGGTCGTCTTCTGCGGTCTCGGCGGCAACAGGGGGTTTCGGCGCGGGATCGGGCAGGTCGTGCAATGAGGCAACCAGCAATTCCAGCCGTTTGGCCACCGCCTCGCCGCGCGCGGTCAGCGCCTCAAGCCCCTCGGCCGAGTTGTTGGCCGCCCCCCGTGCCTTTTCCAGCGCCACCGTCATGTCATCGACCTGCGCCGACAGCACGGCAATGGCCCCCCCCATCCCGCTTTCCAGCGTGGTAAAGCGTTTCAGCCGGGTCGCCAGCACCGAGCAGTAGACAGCAGCCCCGAAAGAGCCCGCCACAAGAAGGATGTCTGCGATAAGATCCATCGTCCGCCCCGCCTAGTTCAGCACAAATTCGGTGATCAGAAGGTCGCGCACCCGCCCCTCGCCGGTGACGATCTGGATCCGGCGCAGCATCTGCGCGCGCAACCGGGCCATGGCTTGCGGATCTTCGATCGACGCGGTGTCGATGGCGCGCAGATAGCTGTTCAGAACATCAAGGATGCGGGGGGTCAGCAGCGTCACATCGGCCGCAGCGGTATCCACAACCTCGACCTGGGCGGTAAAACGCAGATGCGCGCTGCCCGAATCGGGGCCAAGCGACACCACCATGGTTTCCAGCGGCACAAAGGCGATCCCGGTCAGCGGACCGGGGGCTGCGTGATCGTCCACGGCATGCTCTTCACTTGCCAGGATCATCCCCGACCAGGTGGCATAAAACCCGCCCCCGCCAAGCAAAACCGCAAGAATCAACCCGATCAGCATCGGCTTTTTCGAGCGCTTTTTCGGCGCGTCATCCATCGTTGCTTCGGCCGTGGCCATATCCCGCATCCATCTTTGCGACAGGGCAACCATAGGCCAAAGGTCACTAACCGATTGTTAAGCGGGCTCGGTCAATCGTGGGGGGCGGTAGAAACGCCGCCAGCGGAGAATCGCCTTGCAGAACGTGATAGCCATCTGGTCCGCCATGGACTTGCGCCGCAGGATCATCATCCTTGGCGCGACGGTCGCAATTTTTGCAGCCATACTGGGCCTGACCCGGATGGCCGGGCAGGCAGACATGGTCCTGCTTTACGCGGGGCTTGAGCCGGCAGCCGCGGGTGACGTTGTTGCGGCCCTTGACCAGCGCGGTGTTGCCTATGAAGTGGCGGGCGATTCCATCCTTGTCGATGCCACGCAACGCGACAGCCTGCGGATGGCGCTTGCCTCCGAAGGGCTGCCGGCGGCGGGTGGCGGCGGGTATGAAATTCTGGACAATCTTACGGGTTTTGGCACCACATCGCAGATGTTTGACGCCGCTTATTGGCGCGCGAAGGAGGGTGAGCTTGCCCGCACCCTGCTGGCCATGCCTGAAATCAAGGCGGCGCGGGTTCACATTGCCAGCGCGCCTACCCGCAGCTTTCAGGGTCAGGGCCAGGCCTCTGCTTCGGTCACGCTGACCACCGTCTCCGGCACCCTTTCCGAACAGCAGGCCCGGGCGATCCGGCATCTGGTGGCCAGCGCGGTGTCAGGAATGCAGCCCGACGCGGTGCAGATCATTGACACGGTCGCCGGTCTGATCGGTGGGCAAGACACGGCAGAGTTTTCGGGGCAGGACGCAAACGACCGTGCGGCGATCACAAAGGGCAACGTGGAACGGCTGCTTGCCGCACGCGTCGGGCCGGGAAAAGCGATTGTCGAGGTGGCGGTTGATCTGATTTCAGACCGCGAGTCCATCACTGAACGGACCTTTGATCCGCAGGGCCGCGTGGCGATTTCCTCGGAAACCGAAGAGCGCACCGGGTCATCGACAGAGCCGGGCGGGGAGGTGACCGTGGCCTCGAACCTGCCTGACGGTGATGCGGCGGGTGGTGCGCAGGGCAAAAGCGAAACGTCCGAAACCCGCGAACTGGTGAATTATGAAGTGTCGGAAACCCAGCGCGAGGTCTTGCGTATTCCCGGTGCGATCCGACGGATGACGGTTGCAGTTATGGTCGACGGGGTGGTCAGCACGGCCACGGACGGGACCCGCACCTGGACTGCCCGCCCGGATGAGGAGCTTTCCACCCTGCGCGAGCTTGTTGCGGCCGCCGTCGGCCTGGATGAGGCGCGGGG
>CAIXBE010000276.1 GCA_903917595.1 uncultured Rhodobacterales bacterium | reverse complement strand
GCCGAGCGCACCACCCGTGGGCACCGCCCCACTCTTTGCCCAAGTTTGAAGGCGGGTCTGTGTTATGGCAGCTTCATCCTTCGATAGTGTTCGCATCCAGGAAATATCCGGAGCCACTCTGTCGTTTTGAACCCGGCTTGGATCAGTAAAAAAGGCTTCAATCGAGCCATACACCAGTTCGATGCGCCGCGCGGAAATCGGGTTGAGCAGGACATTCTCTAGCCGAGTAACCCACCGCAGATTCTCGGGCGGATTGTTTGCTCTATTGGTATCGATATGATCCACGACATGCGCTTCCGTAGGAGGTTGACCATAGAACGCCGTGCAAACAATTCGGTGCAGCCTTTGGCCGCTCAAGTACATGTAGCCGGTAGCGCGGTTCTGGCGACCGAAGGTCCATTGATCATCTAGCGGTCGCGCTTTCTTGGGTCGATTGGGCAGACGCTGTGCTGCACCATTGTCACGGACGAGGTATCGTTCACCGCGATAAATCACTTCCACTTCACGCTCATAGACGTTTAGCAGTTTCTCCATTTCGTCCTCGCAAGAAAATGCGAGCGATAGGGTGCGTGATTTCACGCACCTTGGCAACGGGTGCTGCATGGATCGTCGCCAGACGCAACGGGTGCGTGGTTGCGCGGGACGATGGGAACGGTGCGTGAAATCACGCACCCTACCTACGGGGCGCCGAAAAATGGCGGGGTAAACCCCGCCCTACGGGCCGCGCTGCCCTACCCCGCCACCACCCGCACCTCATCCACCGCCCGGTCCAGCAGCGGCAGCCCTGCCCCGTCCCGCGACGCACCTTCGGACAGGACCCTCCGCCAGCCCCTCGCGCCCGGTTTGCCGGTGAACAGGCCCAGCATGTGACGGGTGATCTGGTGGAGGCGGCCCCCCGCTGCCAGATGGTCGGCGATATAGGGGCGCATGGCGTCGAGGACGGCGAAGGCGTCGGGGGCATGGGGGTCGCCCCACAGCGCGTCGGCTCCGATCAGGACGGACGCGGGGTCGTGATAGGCGGTGCGGCCGATCATGACGCCGTCAAGGCCCAGGTCCAGCAGCGATTTTGCCTGCGACAGGGTGGTGATGCCGCCGTTGATGCAGATGGTCAGTTCGGGGAAGCGCTGCTTCATCCGCAGCACAAGGTCATGGTCCAGCGGTGGGATCTCACGGTTTTCCTTGGGCGACAGGCCCTTCAGCCAGGCCTTGCGGGCGTGGATGATGATGTGGCGGACCCCTGCCCCGGCCAGCGCTTCGACAAAGGCGGGCAGGACGGTTTCGGGGTCCTGATCATCGACGCCGATCCGGCATTTGACGGTGACGGGCGCGTCGGTTTCCCCCTGCATCGCGCGGACACATTCAGCGACCAGCGCCGGGCGCTCCATCAACACGGCCCCGAAGCAGCCCGATTGCACGCGGTCCGAAGGGCAGCCGCAGTTGAGGTTCACCTCGTCATAGGCCCATGGCCCGGCAATCCGCACCGCCTGCGCCAGCTCCACCGGGTCCGAGCCGCCAAGCTGCAGCGCGATCGGGTGTTCGGGCGCGGAATAGTCCAGCAGGCGCGGCTTTGGGCCATGCACGATGGCGGGGGCGGTGACCATCTCGGTATACAGCATCGCCCGCCGGGTCATCTGGCGGTGGAAGAACCGGCAATGCCGGTCGGTCCAGTCCATCATGGGGGCGACGGAGATGCGGTGGGAGCCATACGGAAAGGTAATCTCTTGTTTTCCTGAGTTTTTCTTAGAGCTCGTCATGCGTCACTTGTCCTCGAAAGGCCTTGAAGACCCCCGTCACACAGTGAATGTTCCCCAGGTGGGGGACAACACGGGAGGATGGGGGACAATGGGTTCCATATTTGAGCGCAGACGCGCCGATGGCACTATCGCATACAAGGCAGAGATCGTGGTGCGCAAGGATGGAAAGCGGCACAAGCTTTCGCAAACATTCGACCGGGAGGCTGCGGCTCGGCAATGGATCAAGCGTCGGGAAGAGGAACTGCGCAAGCCTGGAGGACTAGCGAAGCTCGAAAAGACTCGGGCAGTCACGCTGGCACAAGCAATCGAGCGCTACATAACCGAGTTGACGCAGATCGGAAGGACGAAAGCCCAAGCGTTGCAGGCACTTCTCTTGCACGAGGTGGCGCGCAAAGAGTGCGCTGACATCGCCTCAAAACACCTGGTCGGTCTTGCTCGCGACCTGAGTTTAGACAGGAAGCCGCAGACCGTGGCGAAATACATGTCGCACCTTTCAGCCGTGTTCCCGATTGCGAAACCGGCTTGGGGTTATGACCTGAACTGACGTTGCCCTCAATTTCTATCCAACCTGAGCGAGACTCCGGTGTTCAGTTTTGCCCAGATGGGCGGGTTGTGCAACGGGGGCTGGCGCGGAGCTGGTCATGGGGCGCAGCGTCAGACCCCGTTGCAGGGCGAAGGTGGC
>CAIXBE010000275.1 GCA_903917595.1 uncultured Rhodobacterales bacterium | reverse complement strand
TACTTAGCGAGCCGTAGGGTGGGTGCCAACCCACCATCCCCATTTCAACCTGACCCTACCCACTTGAATATACGAAACCCCCATTCAAACCTCTCCCGAAAAATGGTGGGATTCACCCACCCTGCGCTTGCCTTGCGGGCCGGGTAGCCTCCCGGCCGGAGGAGTGGCGGGAGTATTCTTGAAAAGAGCAATGGGCTGGTCGGTTCCAGTCCTGCGGCCTGTCTTCGCAAGTGCAGCATGTTGCCGCGTGCCCGAAAGGGGCGTATAGGTCGCCTCGTAGCCGACGTCTGAGTCGGTCAAGGCATCGGAGCCAAAACGCATCCCTCCTGCCAGGGGGGCACCGGACCGCCCGTCGCAAAGCTTGCGATCTGACGCGCGCCGGTAAGGCAACCCTCCCGTCCCGATCTCCCAGATCCAATATGTTGGACAACACCCAAGGGTGAACCATGACTTTCGATCCCACAGCACGCGAAGTGCAACCGTCTTTGCCGCTTTTCGATGAAGAGGCTTTGGACATCGCGGACTACCTTAAGTCCGAACCGGGTGCCGCGACCGACATCCACGCCGACGAGACCAAGAAACAGGGGGTGGCCGCGCTGACCATCGGGGCGATCGGGGTGGTTTACGGCGATATCGGCACTTCGCCGCATTATGCTTTTCGTGAGGCGCTGAAGGCCACGGGTGCGGCAGAGCCCGGAGCGGCCGAGGTGCTGGGCATCCTGTCCCTGCTGATCTGGACGCTGATCCTGATCGTGACGGTGAAATACATCTTCTTCCTGCTGCGCGCCGACAACCGGGGCGAAGGCGGCATTCTGGCGCTTTACACGCTGGTCCGGCTGGCGGCGGGCAAGCGGTCAGTTCCGGTCTTGCTGCTCGCCCTTGCCGGGGCGGCGCTTTTTGCCGGCGATGCGGCGATCACGCCGGCAATCTCGGTCCTTTCGGCGGTCGAGGGGGTTGGGCTGATCCTGCCGTCCCTGTCGGCCTATGTGCTGCCGATCACGCTGGGCATCCTGATCGCGCTTTTCGGCATGCAGCGCCATGGCACGGCGCGGATGGCGCGGCTGTTCGGCCCGATCTGCATCGTCTGGTTTCTGACCCTTGCCGGTCTGGGGGTGATGCACATTGCCGATGCGCCCGGGGTTCTGGCGTCGGTCAACCCGCTATGGGGGGCGGATTTCCTGATCGACCATTCGGGAGTGGCTTTCGTGGTGCTGGGGGCGGTGTTTCTGGCGGTCACCGGGGGGGAGGCGCTGTATGCCGACCTTGGCCATTTCGGGCGGCGGCCGATCATGCTGGCCTGGTTCATGCTTGTGCTGCCCGCGCTGGTGCTGAACTATCTTGGACAGGGGGCCATGGTGCTGGCCGATCCCGGAAAGGCCGAGGATTCTTTCTTTGCCATGTCGCCCGAGTTCCTGTTGCCGGTTCTGGTGGCGCTGGCGACGGCAGCGACCGTGATTGCAAGCCAGGCGGTGATTTCGGGGGCCTTCTCGATGGCGCGCGGCGCGATCCAGCTGGGCTTTCTGCCGCGCCTGATGATCCGGCACACGGCAGAAAGTGCCAGTGGTCAGATCTACATCGGCGCGATCAACTGGGCCTTGCTGCTGGGCGTGATCGGGCTGGTCCTGTCCTTCCGCTCATCAACCGCGCTTGCGTCGGCCTACGGCATTTCGGTCACCGGCAGCATGGTGCTGGAAACCATCCTGGCGTCCTTGTTCCTGTGGCGCGCGCTGCGGGTTCCGCTTGGACTGAGCGTCCTGATCGTGGCCCCGGTCCTGGTGGTCGAGACGACCTTCTTCGCGTCGAATGCGCTCAAGTTCTTCGACGGCGGCTATGTGCCGGTGATCGCGGCGGCGGTGGTCGGGTTCATCATGTGGGCTTGGTGGCGCGGCACGCAACTGGTGCGGGCGCGGGTGGCCAAGTTGGCGGTGTCGGTGCCGTCCTTCCTCAAGATGATGAAAGGCTCCAGCGTCAACATCATCCCGGGCACCGCGTTTTTCCTGACCGGGGACCCCGATATCGTGCCCTCGGCGCTGCTGCACAACATCAAGCACAACCGCGTGCTGCATGCGCAGACCGTGCTTTTGACGGTGGAAACCCTGCGGGTGCCCTACGCCACGGCCGAGGAGCGGGCATCGGTCGAACCATTGGGTGCCAGCGTCCAGCGGCTGACGCTGCGCTTTGGGTTCATGGAAACGCCGAACGTCAGCCGGGCGATGGTGCATGCCCGCCGGGCCGGGTTGAAGTTCGACGTCATGGGTTCGACCTTTTTTCTGGGTCGCAAGCGTGCGGTGGCGACCGGGTCCGGCCTTGAACTGATCATGGACCGGGTCTACGTCGCCCTGGCCCGGATCGCGGCGGACCCGACCGACTTTTACCACTTGCCGCGCGACCGGGTGGTGGAACTGGGCGAACGGGTGGCGATCTGACGATGCCGTGAAACCTTTGTCACAATGCTTTTCGTTAGCCCGGCAATGCTCATCTTATCTTAAACGAAAGGTGATACTGCGGCTCTTGCAAGGGGCGGCTGGTTACCATAAGTTATCGAACTCCCCGGGGGCGCAATCGCACCGGGATCAACAGGGGGCAGACATGAGCACCTATACGAACCTACCCGCACCCAGCCCGGAACAAGGGCTGAACCGCTACATGCAGGATATCCGGAAATTTCCGCTGCTGGAGCCGGAAGAAGAATACATGCTGGCCAAGCGCTGGGTTGACCACCAGGATGCGACGGCGGCGCACAAGATGGTGACCAGCCACCTGCGTCTGGCGGCCAAGCTTGCCATGGGCTACCGCGGCTATGGGCTGCCGCAGGCCGAGGTGATCAGTGAGGCGAACGTCGGCCTGATGCAGGCGGTCAAGCGGTTCGATCCGGAAAAAGGTTTCCGCCTTGCGACCTATGCCATGTGGTGGATCCGCGCCAGCATTCAGGAATACATCCTGCGGTCCTGGAGCCTGGTAAAGCTGGGCACCACGTCGGCACAGAAGAAATTGTTCTTCAACCTGCGCAAGGCCAAGGCCAAGGTCGGCGCGCTGGAGGAAGGCGATCTGCGCCCCGAAAACGTCGCCCGCATCGCGACCGAACTGAACGTCACTGAAACCGAGGTCATCGACATGAACCGGCGTCTGTCGGGGTCGGATGCGTCGTTGAATGCGACCGTGGGGTCGGATGGCGACAGCACGACCCAGTGGCAGGACTGGTTGGAAGATGAAGACAGCGATCAGGCCGGTGATTATGAGGCAAAGGACGAGCTTGACACCCGTCGCGCCCTTCTGGCGCAGGCGATGTCGGTCCTGAACGACCGCGAAAAGGACGTGCTGATGCAGCGCCGCCTGGCCGAAGAGCCGGTCACGCTGGAGGATCTGTCGACCAGCTACGGCGTCAGCCGCGAACGCATTCGCCAGATCGAGGTGAAAGCGTTTGAAAAGCTGCAGGCCAAGATGCGCGAATTGGCGCGTGGCAAGGGCATGCTGGTGCCCGCCTGAGGTTCCGGACTGACCGGATTTGTCACGAGATCAAGATACGGGCGCAGGCTATCCTGCGCCCGTCATCCATTGCAACGGTCCGCCATGCGCCCTTTTGCCCTGCTTATCCTGCCGTTGTTGTCTGCCTGTATTGCCCCCCTGTCCGGTCCGGACCGGATCACGGCTGCCCTTGTCGGGCGGTCGGTCGACTACAGTTATCAATGGGATGGCAACTTTGCCGACCATGAGGTGCAAAGCTGGACGGCGGAAGGCCTGACCAAGATCGCCAACGGCAGCACCTTCGGCGCCGATGACATCAGCGGGCGCTGGCGGGTCGAGAACGGGCGATACTGTGAAATCTTTGGCAACCAGACCGAATGGACCTGCCTGAGCGTCACCCTGTCGGACGATGGGCGAACGGTGCGCTTCCGCGAGATTCGTGACGAGGTGTCCGACTATTTTGTCAACCTGTTCGAGGTTGATCGCACCGGGGCAGTCCTGCCGCAGTAAGTCACCGCCAAGGGGGGCTGCGGCAAAGATGATTGCCCTTTGACCTCTGCAGCCCTATGGCATGGACAGCTTGCCGCTTCTGTCATGGGTCCTACCGATGAACATGCTTTCGACCTTTATCAAGCCGATGCACCCGGAAGGGTGGAAGTTCGTGCCGGTCTTCGCGGCCGTGACGGTGGTGCTGTTCTGGATCTGGGACCCGCTGGGCTGGCTTGGGCTGGGCCTGACCATCTGGTGCTACTACTTTTTCCGCGACCCCAAACGGGCGGTGCCCTTGAACGCGGGGCTGCTGGTCAGCCCTGCCGATGGGGTGGTCAGCCTGATCGAACGCGCGGTGCCGCCTGCCGAACTGGGGATGGGGCCCGAGGCGTTGCTGCGGGTGTCGGTCTTCATGTCGGTCTTCAACTGCCATGTGAACCGGGCCCCGATCGCGGGCAAGATCACAAGCATGGTCTATCGGCCGGGCAAGTTCTTCAACGCCTCGCTGGACAAGGCGTCCGAGGAAAACGAACGCAACGCCTTGGCCATCGAAATGGCCGACGGGCGCAAGATCGCGGTGGTGCAGATCGCGGGGCTGGTAGCGCGGCGCATCGTCTGGTGGAAGAAGCCCGGCGACATGGTCCGCACCGGTGAAAGGTTCGGTCTGATCCGCTTTGGGTCACGGCTGGACGTCTATCTGCCCGAAGGCGTCGCCCCTCAGGTGGCGCTCTGGCAGACCATGGTCGGCGGCGAATCGGTGATCGCGCATATCGGTCAGGATACCCCGGCGCGCGCGGCGCGGATCGAATAGCGTGGCCCGCCAACCCGACGACGCCCCTCGCGACCTGCTGCTGCTAAAGCT
>CAIXBE010000274.1 GCA_903917595.1 uncultured Rhodobacterales bacterium | reverse complement strand
ATCGGTGCGATCCGCCGGGCGTTGGCCAAGCTGGCCGAAGGGCGGGACCTGATCCTGATCTGCGCGTCCGGTCCCAATGCCAGCCTGATGACCGAGCTTCTCCTGTCAGCCTCTGACCTCGGCTTGGCCGAGGTTGGCCCCCGCGACCGCAAGGCCACCGTGGCCGCGCATGTCTTCCGGCTGGACAGCCTGCCCAGACAGGGCGGCGGTCTTGTCTTCACCGAGGCCCGCGCCGGCGATCCCGGCCTGCCCGCCTGACCCTGATTTACGCAAGAAGGAATCTCAAACATGTTCTCAACAGTTCGCTCGTCCGCCTACCGCTCCGTCTCGCCCGACTGGCAGACCACCTCGCCGGTACGGCCCCTGCCGGTGCCTTTCTGGAAACGCCCGCTGGATATCGCTCTGGTCGCAGGTGGGCTGCTGCTGATCTGGCCGCTGCTGCTGACCATCGCGTTGGCTGTCCGGCTGTCCGGCCCCGGCCCGGTGTTCTTTGTCCAGACCCGGGTTGGGCGCGGCGGTGTGCCGTTCGGGATGATCAAGTTCCGCTCGATGCACGCCGATGCCGAAGCGCGGCGGGCAGCGCTGCTGGCCGACAGCGACCGTGCGGGGATCTGTTTCAAGTCGCGCAAGGACCCGCGGATCACGCCGGTTGGCCGGTTCCTGCGGCGGTTCTCGCTGGACGAACTGCCGCAGATTTTCAACGTGCTTCGGGGCGACATGTCGCTGGTTGGCCCGCGTCCTGCGTTGCTTGAAGAAGTTCGCTCTTACCCGGCAACCGCGATGGAGCGTCTTACCGTCCTGCCCGGTCTTACCGGCCTGTGGCAGGTATCGGGCCGCGCTGAAGTGGGCTTTGACGACATGGTCGTCATGGACGTGGCCTATGCCCGCGATGGCCGATTCATCAACGATCTTTCGATCCTTGCCCGTACCGCCAAGGCCGTGGTGTCCGGCCGTGGGGCATACTGAGCCAACCCGTGAAGATCAGACAGTGACGAAAAGCAAGGGCCTCAGTTTTTCTGGTCTTTACCCCTGGCAGACCAATCCTGTGGCTTTTGCGACCGGTATCCTGCGGCCCGGGAATTCGGTCAGCGCCGACACATTTGCGGACCACCGCATCCGCCTGTCCGAAGGGATTTGCGGGTGCAGTCCGTCGCCTGCCCGGAAGGGCGTCAGCCGTTCAGATCCGCCGCGCGGTCCATGACATAGGCCCGGATGTCGGCCATGTTTGACACGCGGGAACTGCTGACCTGTGGCCGCGTCGGCGCAACGTAATCCGCAGGAATATCGGCATACTGATCAATGAACCGGAAGATGGCCCGATAATGATCCCGCCAGTCGGTCGATGTCAGATCCTCATAGGTGACCGCATGGTAACGTACGCCCAACGCATCCATCACGATGCGGGCATTGTCACTGGCATTGCGCAACTGGACGGCCCTGGCCAGAACATCGCGTGGCGAGAGGCGCAGCTGGCTCGTGGCAATGGCGTCGCCCGCCTTGACCAGATATTCGCCGCTGTCTTCGGCAACCATCAGTGAAATCGCCTGAGCCACCTTGTCGCGACGGGTCAAGTGGATGAACGGCACGTTCAGCTTCTTCAACTCCTCAAGGACAACCGGAACCGCAACGGGAAGCCGCATTTCGGCATTCACACCAAAGGCATAGGCCTGAGCATACTTGATGTCGAGAATGATGCCGCGTCGCTCGGGCATATGCCGGTAGAACCGCGCAAGAAAATGATGCACCGCCGCATGCCCCTCGGTCATCAGCGATGGCTTTGGCCCACCCTCTGCAAGATAGGTCTTCAGCGTATAGCCGCCTTCGGGGGAAAAACCGTGATTGAAAGGCTCGGCAGGGGTGGTCAATGATGCCAGTCGCCCAAGCGAGAGCTTTAACATGTGGGATCCGGACCGGAAACTGGACAGCAATACGATGCTGCGCTGGAAATCCCGAAAGTCCAACCGCGGCGGCCGAGCATCAAGCTCGGCCGCGGCTGCCGGCTGCATCAGAAGGTTCTTGCCGTCCATTTCTGTCCGGGTTCTAGAACACTGTCCGCAGTTGCAGCTCGAAATAGTCGACATCAACTGGATCGTTGGTGCCAACCTGCTGTTCCGCATCTGCGGCCGTCGCTTTGATCTCGATCGAGTCGCCGACGAAATACGTCGCCGAAAGGCCGACCGCCTTGCGCGTGTAGTCCCCTTCCGAAACGTAGTTTACGGTCGGGCCCACGCGGAAATTCGGCGTCAGGTCAAAGAGATAGGTGGCCGACGCATAGTCCGCGGCCACGCCGTCGTGTTCGGCTATGGCCTGAAACGTGCCAGCACCCTCTGCGCTGTACTCAAACTCGGCCGATAGGAATTCGCCGGTCTTCGAACTGTCGTCCGGTGAGTTCAGAGTGACAGGACGCACTTCGACAGTGCGATGGCTGATACCACCGATAAGGGTCAGTGTCGCCGCGTCGGAAAGCGGAATGCCATACGACAACAGCGCCCGGTAGGCCCGCCCGGTCCCGGTCCCGGGGACGTTGTTGTAGTTCGTGTCATACGTGGCCATCGCAGCATCGAACCGGAAGCGCAAGCCACCAGCCGCATTGCGTTCGGTGCCGCTGATGCCTTCGAACGCACCAAAGCCGATATCGCCCCGCAGGCTCAGCATATAGAAGTTCGAGCCGTTTCGATCCGCGTTGCCGATCACCAAAGCCTCAAAGTCCTGCGCGGACGCCATTCCCGGAAGCACGACGGCAGCCGCAAGCAGGGCCATGGGTGCGTAGTTCATCGTTGCTCTCCTCAGATGTTTATGAGCCGCGCCGACCCGGTCGTCGCGCATGCTTGAAAGTCCACGCCGGCCAAATCAGCCTGATCAACATAACTGCCCGCGACCGATTCAGCCGCGCCCGCGTCAAGATCACGCAATCGGCAGAAGGCTTGCTCGATCTCTGAGCTGTCGAAGCTGCCTAGAATGAACGACGTATAACCCTCGACGGTGTTTTCGCTTGAGGCCTCGTCAAACCCCGCCGAGGCGAACCCGGTCGACGCCGCGCCGGT
>CAIXBE010000273.1 GCA_903917595.1 uncultured Rhodobacterales bacterium | reverse complement strand
TGTTTAAAATAAATAGACATTTGGGAATTTCGAATCTTGTCGTTAGGGAGCGCCCCTAACAGGCGGTGTCGCTCACCCGTTAGGACAATTTCCTAACGGGCGGTGGCGATCACCGTTATCCAAGTTGGATAACGGGCGGTGTCGCTCACCGATGCCGATAGTCGGGTGGAGGGACAAAACCGTACCATTTTGACCCTCCATTCCTGAACTGCCAAAACTCAGAGGGTTGACCAAGCCAAAACCCAAGATAAAACAGACAATGTTTTGGGAGGTTTTTGTCCATATGATCGTCGGGTACACTCGAGTCTTCACTGAAGGTCAGAACTTAGACCGCATTTCCCAAGTAAACCGCTGATTTCGCTGTCGTGACAATGGTATTTCCTATATAAATCATGGTGTTGATGGCTGCGGAGGATGTGTTTCATGGATCACCCAGTGGGTGCGGGTTCGCAGCGGGGTGATCGGGTGGATTTCGACCCTCGCGTGCGACTGGAGTTCCGTGGCGCGCAGATCAGTTCCGACGGCGGTCTCTTGGTGATGCGCGAGCTCGATGACGCGCTTGGGCTGTCCGATCTGGCGTCAGTGGCGCTGCGCGATACCCGCTCGGGCAAGAACACGGTCCACCGGCTCGACGGGCTGTTCCGGCAATCGGTGTTCGGGCGACTGGCCGGATACGAGGATGTCAACGACGCCGACCGACTGGCGCTCGACCCGGTCATGCGCCAGGTTGTCGGCGGCAGGGCTGTTGACGCTCAGGCGGCCTCGGCCTCGCAGATGGGGCGGTTCGAGACCGAGACCTTGGCCTTGCCCGCGAACCGAGAGGCGTTGGCAGATCTGAATGGCCAGTGGATCGACCGGTTCCACGACCGCAACGGGTTGAAGTATATCGTGCTGGACATGGACAGCTCGGTCAGCCCGACCCATGGCGAGCAGGAGGGCACCGCCTGGAACGGGCATTTCGATTGCACCTGCTACCACCCGCTGTTTCTGTTCAACCAGTTCGGCATGCTGGAACGTTGCGCCCTGCGGCACGGCAACGTCCACAGCGCCGACGGCTGGCGGGATGTCCTCGACCCGGTGATCGCCCGCTACGCCGGGCGCAAGCTTGGTGGGCGCTTCTTCCGGGCCGACGCCGCCTATGCGATCCCGGCACTCTATGTTCGCCTGGAAGAGGTGGGCTATTTCTACGCCATCCGGTTGCCCGCCAACAACGTCCTGCGTGAGAAGATCGCACATCGGCTGACCCGGCCCGTGGGGCGGCCTTCGCTGACCAAGATCAAGCGCTTCTACGAGGACTTCGCATATCAGGCGGCATCCTGGGACAACCCTCGCCGCGTCATCGCCAAGATCGAATGGTATCCGGGCGAGCTGTTCCCCCGTGTGGGCTTCATCGTCACCAACCTGCCGATGGAGCCAGACTGGGTGGTGCGGTTCTATAATCAGAGGGGCACTGCCGAGCAGCATATCAAGGAAGGGAAATACGCCTTCCACTGGACGCGGTTGTCGTGCCGGCGGTTCCGCGACAATGAGGTGCGGCTGCAACTGCACGCACTGGCCTACAATCTGGCCACCTTCCTGCGCTGCATCGAGCTACCCGAGGCCATGGTCGACTGGTCGCTGACCAGCCTGCAATTGAAGCTGATCAAGATCGGCGCCCGCGTCGTGCGCCACGCCCGCGCCATCACTTTCCAGCTGGCCGAGGTCGCCGTCACCGGCCCGATGGTGCGCACCATCCTTGCCGCGATCCGCCGCCTTCGAGCGCCACCGCCATGCCCGTGACGCTGAAACTGCCCGAGTGCGAACGAAACAGGCAGGACAGGTCTGTCCGACGCGCTGAAAAACGTGGATGCCTGACCAAGATGATGCACCTTCGCCGCCCAAGCCGTCCACATTCGGGCGCTCACGCGACCACAGACACCGCTCGAGGCAAGGAACGCTTGTTCAAAGGGCAAAATCACACTAACTTGCCATCAAGTGGCAGGCCATTTGGGGAATGTCGGTT
>CAIXBE010000272.1 GCA_903917595.1 uncultured Rhodobacterales bacterium | reverse complement strand
TGCATCAGTTGCATTTTACTTATCCAGTTCGCGCTTTTGCAGCACATCCCACAATCACGGCCAGACTATATGACGATGAAGGTGGCAGCTGGTTGCTGTCAAGGCGGTTTGTCACCCCTGACCCATGCCCCAATTCGCCCACCACCACCTGCTACAATTGCTACATTGCTACAAAATGCCCGAAGCCCATTACCTCGCCCATCAGACCTTCACCGACACCGAAACCCTCGACCGCGCCTGACCTGCCACTGGTCTTTCATCCAACCACGACCGGAGCCCGGTGGTCATTTACGCCTGTTGGCGCGGGTTGAGCAATCGCCCGGCGCGCGGAACTCTCATCGCGTGCAGCGGGTCGGGCGATTGCGGTGGTCAGGTGCAGGGCGAAACCTGCTGGAGTCTGGTAGCCAAGGGCCGAATGGGGCCGCGCGGTGTTGTAGTCGGTGACCCAAGCCTCGATCAGGTCGCGGGCATGGGCCAGGTTCCGGAACAGGGTCTCGTTCAGGAACTCGTCCCGCATCCGGCCGTTGAAACTCTCCACAAAGCCGTTTTGCATCGGCTTGCCTGGCGCAATGTAGTGCCATTCGACCTTGTGCTCGGCGCACCACTTCAGGATCGCGTTCGAAGTCAGTTCGGTGCCGTTGTCGGACACGATCATGCCCGGCTTTCCGCGGCGTTCGATCAGCGCGGTCAGTTCCCGTGCCACGCGGCGGCCCGAGATCGAGGTGTCGGGGATTGCGGCGAGGCATTCCCGCGTGACATCGTCCACGACGTTCAGCACCCGAAACCGTCGCCCGCAGGCGAACTGGTCATGCACGAAATCCAGGGACCAGCGGGCGTTTGCACGGGCTTCGACCAGGATCGGCGCCCGCGTCCCAATCGCTTTGCGGCGCGCTTTGCGTTTGCGAACCGTTAACCCTTCTTCACTGTAGAGCCGGTAGATGCGGTTGATCCCTGAAGGTTCCCCTTCACGGCGCAAGAGCACAAACAGCCGTCGGTAGCCAAACCTGCGCCGCTCATTGGCCAGATCCCGCAACCGCCCCCGCAGCGCCGTGTCAGGTGCGCGCCGCGACTGGTAGCGGATGGTCTTCCGGTCTGCCCCGGCAATCTCGCACGCCCGCCGTTCCGACAGCCCGAACTGGGCCTTCAGATGCGCGACTGCCTCGCGCTTCACAACGGGCGTCACCATTTTTTTGACAGCAGTTCCTTCATTGCCGCCATGTCGAGCATCTGCTCGGCCAACAGGCGCTTGAGCTTGGCGTTCTCGTCTTCCAGCGCCTTTAGCCGCTTGGCCTCGGACACCGTCATTCCGGAATACTTCGCCTTCCAGGCATAGAATGTGCCCTCCGACATCCCGTGCTTGCGACATAGGTCAGCGCACTTCGCGCCAGCCTCATGCTCCTGCAGGATGCCAATGATCTGCTCTTCGCTTCGTATCGTTCGCTTCATCGTCCGTCCCTTCCTTGGGGCGGACTCTAGTCGCTAATGGAGGAAAAATCCCGTGGCAGGTCACCCGTTCCCCATCGCCTCGGTCAGCGCGAAGGAGATACCGGCCCGGATCCGGATCATCGCGTTCTTCTCGATCCCGAGTTTCTCGGCAATCAGATCAGCGGTCCGGAACCCGATCCCCCGAATGTCCTTCGCGAGCCGGTAGGGGTTTTCGCTCATAATCTGGACCGCGTCGGTGCC
>CAIXBE010000271.1 GCA_903917595.1 uncultured Rhodobacterales bacterium | reverse complement strand
TCCCTGCGGGACATGGGACGCCTCCCACCGCAAGGACCAGATGGGGCATCAGTTCAACAATCGTTTCAGGGGCGGCAACGCTGACAGGATCACAAGGTCCAACGCCATGACTGCCAGCAGCGTCAGGCCCAGCATCGGAAAGGCCAGCGACAGGGCCAGCGTGATCAGGATCGCCCCCTTGGCATAGGGCACGACCTCGGGCCGGGGCGGAGCGCCAAGGCGCGCGCCGGCGGGGCGGCGTTTCCACCACATCACCAGACCGGAGACGCAGATGAAGACCACCGCCACGCAGAAGACCGCGTTCAGAACAAAGTTCCACAAGCCAAGCTGGCCTTCGTGCAGTGCAATCCCCACGGCCATTGCCTTGGCCGCAACACCGTAGTCGGCATAGCGCACATCGGCCAGAACCTTGCCGGTGAACTGATCGACATGCACCGTGCGGTCCAAGGTCGGCGATGCACCGTCATAGCTCATGGAATTCTGGTTGATCGTCCAGACTTCGGTCGCCTCTTGCGGGACATAGACCCGGAAGCGACCCTCGATTCCAAGGCTGCGGGCGATCACCTCCATCGCGGCCAGATCGACGACCGTGCCTTCAGGCAGGATCACCGCCCCGGCGGCGGAACCCGACAGCGGCAGCGGCGTCTTTTCCAGCCCCCAAGGCACTTCCTTCTTGCCCTCGGCATTCAGGCTTTCATGGGTCGCGTCCGACAAGGGCACGGCATCCCATTTCTCGGCCGGAAAGGTCGACCAGGCCTGCACAAACCGCTCTCCCCAGATGCCCGCCCAAGAAAGGCCAGTGATCAGGAAGAACACCAGAACCAGCGAAATCCAGGTCCCGACGGTCTGGTGCAGCGATTTCCAGAAGGCGCGGCCCTTCGCGGCCAGATCGGGAATGAACATGGCGCGAGTACCGCCTTTCTGTCGCGGCCAGACGAGGTAAAGCCCGGTCGCAATCAGCAAAAGCCCAAGACAGGTCGCAATCTCGATCAGCCGGTCGCCTAGGTCACCGATCATCAGCGTGCCGTGGATTTTTTCGAAGAAAAGGTTCCAGGTGTTGCCTGCAACGGTCTGGCGCAGAACCTCGCCGGTATAGGGGTTCAGCGCAACGACCACGCCATCGGCCCCGTCAGCCACTTCAAATAGCGCGGGGGTGGTGGCGCTGTAGGGTGCGATGTATTCGGCAATGCCGACCGCGCCCGGAACAGCTGCCAGCGCGGCCTTGCCCTGATCTTCCAACGAGAGGGCGGTTTCCGCCGCTGGCACTATCAGCCGGTCGCCATACTCCGGCAGGTAGGTGGTGAACAGCATCATGAAGAAGCCGGTTACAGCCAGCATCAGCAGGAAGGGGATGACATAGAGCCCGGCATAAAAATGCCAGCGCCAGACGGCGAAATACAGCCGGTTCGGGGTTTGGGTGTCTGTGGACATGGGTTTGCCTTCAGTTCGCGTGAGTGGTCGCAGGCACCGGGTGCCAGCGGGGTGCACGGGAAGGCGGCGTAAGGGAAAAATGCGCCCGGTCAGGGCGATGTCGTCACGCCGCCGTCAGGCGGTGGGTGGGCCTTGCGGGGCGTTGGACGGGTCAAGGATGCGCGGAGAGGTCCGGCTTTCGCGCGGGGCGGTGACTGCGGCCAGAACCACCAGGTCCAGCTTTTGCAGGTCCCCAAGTGCTGGCGGCAGGTCGGCTGACCCGGCAATCTGGCAAGCCAGACAGCCCGGACCGGAATGCTGGTCGCCCGCTTCGCCATCGGCGCAAAGGT
>CAIXBE010000270.1 GCA_903917595.1 uncultured Rhodobacterales bacterium | reverse complement strand
GCCGCCCAAGGCCTTGAATTCCGTGCCCCTTTGCGAACTTCTGCCCCGCTGCAAGCCGCGCTTTCCGCCTTCAGATCCGAAGTCGCGGCCCTAGGCGATGACCGCTACCTTGCCCCCGACCTCGCCCACGCGGCTGCCCTCGTCGCCAATGGCGCGCTTTCGAAAGCCACCGGAATCAACCTTCCCGACCTGACCTGATTTCTTCCGTTTTCAAATATCCTCTGGGAGTCCGGGGAGGCGAAGCGCCCCCGGGGTCTCCACCCGCAAAGGAACCAAACCATGACCAACCCCCGCCACAACCTGCGCGATGTCTATCCCCCGACCGGCACCGAAATCAGCTGCAAAAGCTGGCAGACCGAAGCCGCGATGCGGATGCTGATGAACAACTTGCACCCAGATGTTGCTGAAAATCCACATGAATTGGTGGTTTACGGCGGCATTGGACGCGCGGCCCGCACCTGGGAGGATTTCGACCGCATCGTCGCGGGCCTGAAGGACCTGGAGGCGGATGAGACGCTGGTGGTCCAGTCCGGCAAGCCCATTGCCATCGTCAAAACCCATGCAGATGCGCCGCGCGTGCTGATCGCCAACTCGAACCTTGTCCCACACTGGGCCACTTGGGCGCATTTCAACGAGTTGGATAAGAAGGGACTGATGATGTATGGCCAGATGACCGCAGGGTCCTGGATTTACATTGGAACTCAAGGCATTGTGCAAGGAACCTACGAGACTTTCGCCGAGGCTGGCCGCCAGCATTACGGCGGAAACCTTACCGGAAAGTGGATTCTGACCGGTGGGCTTGGTGGCATGGGCGGGGCGCAACCTTTGGCCGCCGTCATGGCCGGAGCCTGCTGCCTTGCGGTCGAAGTCGACGAGACGCGGATCGATTTTCGCATTCGTACCAGATACCTGGATGCCAAAGCGAAGACCTTGGATGAAGCTTTGGCGCTGATCGCCGACTGGACCGCCAAGGGCGAAGCAAAGTCGGTCGGCCTGCTGGGCAACGCCGCCGAGGTCTTCCCCGAACTCCTGGGCCGGATGAAAGCCGGAGGTCCACGTCCTGACGTCGTCACCGACCAGACCTCGGCCCATGACCCCCTGCATGGCTACTGCCCGGCAGGTTGGGGCGTGGCCGACTGGCGCGCGCGGCAAGAGACCGATCCCGCCAGCGTCGAACAAGCCGCCAAGGCCAGCATGCGCGCGCATGTCGAAGCGATGGTCGGATTTTGGAACGCGGGTGTGCCGACGCTGGATTACGGCAACAACATTCGCCAGGTCGCCAAGGATGAGGGTCTTGAGAACGCCTTCGCCTTCCCCGGTTTCGTGCCCGCCTATATCCGGCCCCTCTTTTGCAAGGGCATCGGCCCGTTCCGCTGGGTGGCCCTGTCTGGCGACCCGGAAGACATCCGCAAGACCGATGCGGCGATGAAACGGCTTTTCCCCGAGAACGCTCACCTCCACCGCTGGCTGGACATGGCAAATGACCGCATCGCCTTTCAGGGCCTGCCCGCCCGCATCTGCTGGATCGGCCTTGGCGACCGGCACCGCGCGGGTCTGATGTTCAACGAGATGGTGGCATCGGGCGAGTTGAAGGCCCCGATCGTGATCGGGCGCGACCATCTGGATTCGGGCTCGGTGGCAAGCCCGAACCGGGAAACCGAAGCGATGCGTGACGGGTCGGATGCGGTCAGCGACTGGCCCCTGCTGAACGCGCTGGTCAACACCGCCAGCGGTGCGACCTGGGTCAGCCTGCACCACGGCGGCGGCGTCGGCATGGGGTTCAGCCAGCATGCGGGCGTGGTGATCGTGGCCGACGGCACGCCCGAGGCCGCAAAGCGGATAGGTCGCGTGCTGTGGAACGACCCTGCCTCGGGAGTCTGGCGGCATGCGGATGCTGGCTATGAGACCGCGATCCAGTGCGCCAAGGATCACGGGCTGCGGTTGCCGGGGATTTTGGGGAACTGAGCGTCCTGCCCGCCTCGGCATCGGTCGGGACTTCGGCCCCGACCTTGCTGGTTTCAAAGAGGCGGAAGGTCGGGTCCCCCGTCACCTTTTGGTCTAACCGCGATCCTTGATAGCTCTCGTCCGATGGGTGGAGTCCTCGACATGCGTTTGAGTGGGCGACCAATGGTCCGTCTTCAAGTCGCCGTAGACAACTGCGGCGGCCGGGTTGGCAAGCAGCACGGCAAGGACGAAAGCAGAGGTGAGGAACTTCATGATATTCTCCTTTGTGGGATCGTTGCATAGACTGTTGATAAACCAACAGCATTTCCCCATCCAATGACAAATCCCGTCATGATTAGGCTGCCGACTGGAACGGGTGTTGTTGAACGTCCCGGCAAGCGGGGTCTGGCGGCATGCGGATGGGATACTGGGGAACTGATCCGCAGCTTCCTCTAGGCGCAAATACTCCACGGGGGTCCGAGGGTGTGAAACCTAAGGTCCGACGCCAATCCCATGATCAGCGTTCGGTGGCGCCTTTGCCCGACATGATCTTCGGGCGCGATCTTTCGATCCGGGCAAGCCTTGTCGCGGAGGTTTTCGCGTCGTTCAGGATCAGGACATAGCTTTTCTGCCGCCCGGGAGTGAGGGCGTGGAACGCCTCGGCCAGATCGGGGTCGGCGTCCAGCGCTTCGACCAGTTCGAGTGGAAGGTCGAGGTCGACGCGCTCTTTCGGCGGCAGGATGCCCGCTTTGGCATAGCCCATCGCCTCGGCCAGATAGGCGCGGATCAGGGGTTCCAGCGCGGCGGGAGTGGCGGTGTCGGTAAAGCGCAGGCAGTCGGCGTGGTGGGAGTTGGGACCTTGTTTCTCCAGCACGGCTTCAGGGTCCAGCATCAGTGCAGCGTTCATGAAAGTCAGGCGAAAGTCTCCTCGGAAAGCTCCGATGATCGCGATGTTGCGGCTTTCGTGCATAAAGCAGGGGTGGCCCCATTTGGCGGTTTCGGTCAGCCCTGCGTCCAGTGCGATCCGGCGGAGGGTCGTAAGGCCCGTCGCCCAGGCCTTGGTTGAACAGTCCGGCGTGGCAAAGCGGGCGCAGCGGCCGCAGCCATAGACGAAGTAATCCTCGACCCGAGTGATCATCCCCGGCTGTGGGCCAGTCTGCAGCATCGGCATTTCCTTGATCAAGGGACGCGCGGGTTTGGTCCTGCGTCTCGCCAGATCGGGTTCGACCAGGCGCGCTTGCCCGCCGCGTCGATCACCGCGACCCGGATCCAGGGGCTGCCGTTCAGCCGGTCCAGCGGCACTTCGGCCCGGGTCATCGAATTGCCATGCACCGACTTCGCTCCGGTGCCATGACCCATGGCGATGGCGGTAACCACGGCCGAGCTTTCGATCACCACATGGTCACCCTCAAGCCGCACGTCGCGCAGTTCCGGCCCCTGGCTGGAATAGAACGCCCCGTCCTTGAGCGCGGCCAGCAGGGCTTCGGGGGTGTTGGCTTCGGATTTCACCATGACCCAGCCGCCGAAATGGTCGGGCTCGTAGAAATGTGCGTCGTCGGTGGCGATCATTGTCAGTTTGCGGCCTTCGGTCAAAAGGAGGTCGGCAATGCCAAAACCGTCGGGCCGGTCGCAGCCGTTGGCGCAGCCGTGGTTGTAGATCTCGACCGCGTGGGCGGCGGTGATGGAGCGGGCATCGGCCAGCGTCAGGCCCGACCATTGCGGATGGGCGATGGCGACAAAGGCCCCGGCGGCGACGGCGCGGGCGGCAATCTCGGGCCCGGTTTCCTGGCCCGGCTTGGGGTGAAAGCTGGGGCTGTCAGAGGGCGTGAAATCCGTCGGCAGGCCGACGGCAAGGATATGCCAAAGCTCGCCGTTGGCCATGGCGCCGGAATGCAGTTCGGCCCCAAGGATCGTGGTGAAACCAGCGGTGCGGAAGGGTACGGTATCGACGATCGGATAGTCATAGTCGCCGATGAAATGGTCGGTCAGGGCCAGAAAGTCATAGCCCTCGGCACGGTAGCGGCGGCAGACTTCCTCGGGGCTCAATATCCCGTCCGAGCGGGTGGAATGGGTATGAAGGTTGCCGCGCCAGAAGCGGCCGGGGGCGGTAAAGGCAAGGGGACGGGTCATGGGGGTTGTCCTGTGCGGGCTTGGGGGGGAAGGATGCGGGCGTTCGGCGGAACCTTGCCCGCAGGCGAAGGTTTCGACAAGTCCACTTCCATGCACCGCAACTTTCATGGTATCACTTTACAATCTTTGGTTGCGTGGAGGTTGCAGATGTCATTGGACAGAGTCATAGCCGGGAAACAGGTCGTGGTGCCGGTGCGGCGCGCGAACAGGGCGGGCGCGGAACAGGCGCTTGCGCTGACTTTGGACGGGCGGGCCGAAAGCCTTGCCACCCTTTTCAAGGCGTTGGGCCATGAGGGTCGGCTTTCGATCCTGTGCCATCTTGCCGATGGTGAGCGGTCGGTCACCGCGCTGGAGACGCTTTTGGGCCAGCGCCAGGCCGCTGTCAGCCAGCAACTGGCGCGGTTGCGGTTGGAAGGCGTGGTCAGCACCCGGCGCGACGGCAAGACGATCTTTTACGCCATTCAGGATCAGCGGGTCATCGACCTGCTGCGCCTGATGCCAGGACTTGGAGCCTGAACTTACCCGCGCCCGATATAGGGCATATCGCGGGCCATGATGGTGACGAATGGGGTGTTCACCTCCAACGGCAAGCTGGCCATGTGCAGGACCATCTTTGCCACATGGTCCACATCCATCGCCGGTTCGACCCGAACCACGCCATCGGCCTGGGCGACACCTTTGGTATACCCCACCGCCATGTCGGTCAGGGCATTGCCAATGTCCAGTTGCGCGCAGGCGATGTCGAAGGCGCGGCCGTCAAGGCCCAGCGTCCGGGTCAGGCCGGTGACGGCATGTTTCGACATCGTATAGGGCGCGGACCCCGGGCGCGGCACATGCGCTGAAATCGAGCCGTTGTTGATGATCCTGCCGCCGCGCGGGGTCTGCCGCCGCATCAGGCCGAACGCGGCGCGGGCGCACAGGAACATGCCGGTGATATTGGTGCGGCTGACCTCCAGCCACAGATCGACCGGGATTTCGTCGATGGGGGCGGTAGGGGCAGAAATGCCGGCGTTGTTGAAGAGGACATCCAGACGCGGCAGGCTGGCAAAGGCGGCCTCGACCTGGGCCGGGTCGCCGACATCGCACGGGATGATCCGGGCGGCATGACCGGCGGCGGTCTCGGTCAAGGGGTCGGCGCGGCGGCCGATCAGGGTGACCTCCCAGCCGTCAGCCAGAAAGGCGCGGGCGGTGGCGCGGCCGATCCCGGCCCCTGCCCCGGTGATGGCGATGGAACGGATCATGCGGCCTCCTCAAGGAAATGGTATTTCAACAGCCAGAGTGTCGCCCGCGCGACGATGGGACGGGGGAT
>CAIXBE010000269.1 GCA_903917595.1 uncultured Rhodobacterales bacterium | reverse complement strand
GCCCAAGTGGGACCATTTTAACTGGGTGTTCCGCGTGACCGCCCGGGTCAGCCGCTTGCCGACCACCTTGTCGAAATCATAGGCGGCAATCTCGCCGCTGCCGGGACGCCGCGCCCAGATGTCCTGCTCGCGGATCACATGCCCCTCGGCCAAATCGGCGTCGGCGACCACCGAGCCACGGGCGAAGCGATAAACATCCTCCTCTGGCGCTGATCGCTGCTTGGGGTTGTTGGCCGCGATCCAGATTTCCTTTGACCGGTCGATCAGGTGGCGCAGTTCGGACGGGTCCATCGAATTTATGATGTCCGGGCCCTTGCGATACCGGGTGTCGGTATAGTGCCTTTCAAGGATACTGGCCCCCAGCGCCACACTGGCCAGCGCCATTTCCGGCCCGATGGAATGGTCCGAAAAGCCGACAACCGCCTTGGGAAAGGCGGCCCTAAGGTCGGTCACGCCACGCAGGGATACGATCTCCGGCGGGCTGGGGTAAAGATTGGTGCATTCCAGCAGGGCGTACTCGATACCGGCATTGTCCAGAATATCGACAGAGGCGCGAATGGTTTCAATGGTTTGCATGCCGGTGGACAGGATCACTGGCTTGCCCTTGCGCGCGATGTGGCGGATCAGCGGCAGGTTGTCGGCCTCTCCGCTGCCGATCTTGTAGGCAGGCACATCAAGCGTTTCCAGGAAATCCGCCGCCGCACGGCTGAACGGGGTGGAAATCCAGATCATCCCTAGAGATTCGGTATACCGCTTCAGGTCCGCCTCATCGGTCAAAGACAGGGCACAGCGTTCCATCACATGCCAGATCGACACATCGGCATTCGGCGGGAAAATCTGTTTCGCCTCCTCCGTCATCTCGTCTTCGATGATGTGGGTCTGGTGCTTGATCATCTCGCAGCCCGCACCGGCCGCCAGCCGCACCATCTCTTTGGCCACCTCAAGGCTGCCGCCGTGGTTAATGCCAATTTCGGCGATGACCAGGGGGGGATGGTTCGGACCGATTTCGCGGTTGGAGATCTTCATCTGGGGCGCTCCTTGCGGCTGTGCTTTCTGCTGCATGAGGCTTGGGCGGCTGTCAACCCAAGGCGTCCCTGGCAAGTGCCGGACGCGCCGCGCGGATGGCGGACTGCCGGAATGAATCATGACGGTAAGGAAGTCTGACACCAAGGGCGGTGGCCCGCGCGTGAAACCGCTGTAAAGGCCCTGAAGTTCGTGGCATATTGCCGCAATCAAGGTCGGGCAGGGCGAGATCCGGTAATCGGGCCGCAGGTTAGGCAGGGCGATGGGCTGGCAGGACAGATCAGCGGCACAGGGTGCCGACACGGGGGGTGCGCGCATGCAGAATGGCGCGCTGTGTTGGCGTGCGACAGGCACCGGGATCGAGGTTTTGCTGATCACCAGCCGCGACACCGGGCGCTGGGTCATCCCGAAAGGTTGGCCGATAGCTGGTCTGGCCCCCGAGGCCGCCGCCGCACAAGAAGCGTGGGAAGAAGCCGGGGTCGAAGGCGTGATGAACCCGGCCTGCCTTGGCCGCTTTGGCTATCACAAGGTCCTGTCGAAAACCTCGCACGTGCCCTGCGCCGTTGCGGTCTATGGTCTTCGCGTGGTGCATCTGGCCAAGAAATTCCCCGAAGTGGCGATGCGTCAGCGGGTCTGGTTCCGCCCGCTGGACGCCGCCGAACTGGTGCATGAGGCCGAACTTGCCAGCCTGATCGCGGGATTTTCTCCGTCGCTTGCCGGCCGGTTACCGCCAATATCAGGCTGACCCTTGCCGGCGAAAAGTTGACGCTTTTACCGCGCTTTTGCCCCCGCGCCGCCATTGACCTTTTTGGCGAAAGCCTTAGCCTTTCCCTTTCTTGGTAACGGGACGGACCGGATGATCCGCTACACGCTGAAATGCCCCGAAGGGCACCGTTTTGACAGTTGGTTCCAGAACGCCGCCGGTTTTGAAAAGCTGCAGGCGGCGGGGCAACTGGCCTGTGCGGTCTGCGGCACTTCGGCGGTGAACAAGGACATGATGGCCCCCGGGGTTCATACCGCCCCGGCTGTCGCTGCGACGACCGACCCACAAAAGCCCGCACCGAACTTGACGGAACCGGGGTCGGACCTGGAAAAGGCTATTACCGCGTGGCGCAAGAATCTGACCGAAAACTCCGAATATGTCGGTGTGCAATTCGCCGCCGAGGCGCGCCGCATCCACGAAGGCACCGCGCCCGAACGGATGATCCACGGCGAGGCCCGCCCCGAAGACGCCCGCAAGCTGATCGAGGATGGCTTTCCAATAGCCCCCCTGCCATTTGCGCCAACCCGCAAGGTCAACTGACAGGGGGCGTGAGTCAGTAGATATAGCGGATCTGCTCGCTCCAGAATCTCTCCATCCGGCGCAGCGAGGTGTTGATTTCGTCCATGCCAGAAGTGTTGATCAGCCCGCGCCTTTCCATCACTTCGGCCTGCCGGGCAAAAAGGCCGGTCAACATCCCGCGCACATGGCGGCCTTTTTCGGTCAACCGGACCCGCACCGACCGGCGGTCGATTTCCGACCGCTGGTGGTGCATGTAGCCCAGTTCGACCAGCTTTTTCAGATTATAGCTGACGTTTGATCCCTGATAATAGCCGCGCGTTTTCAGTTCGCCCGCGGTGACCTCATTCTCGCCGATGTTGAACAACAACAGCGCCTGAACCGAGTTGATCTCAAGAATGGCCAGCCGTTCGAATTCATCCTTGATCACGTCCAGAAGCAGTCAGTGTAGGCGTTCGACCAGGGCCAGGTTGTCAAGATAGCAGGACAGGAAGGCGCGAAGCGATCCGTCAAGCAGCGGTGCGTGATGCGTCATTGCGTTTCCTTACCGACAATACCGGCACAGAATCAGCACAAACCACAAACATTCCGTAAACTCGCGTCGATTTCGCGCTAAATTCGCCCCGCAAGCCGCATTCGGGCAAAATCCGCGATCCGGGCCAGCAGCGGGGCCAAAGGCGCAGGCGACGGGGTCTGACCCAGAATCCAGCCGATCAGGTCCTGATCGTTCTCATCCAGAAGCTGGTCATAGACCTTAAGGTCCGCCTCGGTCAGCCCGGCCAGATGGGTGTCGGCAAAGGGGCCAAGCACCAGATCCATCTCTTTCGTCCCGCGCCGCCAGGACCGCATCGCCATCCGCTTCAGGCGCGCTTCAGCCGTCTCGTGCATCGCCTTGCCATTCCCGCTTGAACCACCACGGCCCGGACCCTAAGACAGGCGGGATCGAAACTCCACCCGTTGAAAGGGGCTGCGCATGGCCTTCCTGTCCGACACGCTGGCGCGCGTCAAACCGTCGCCCACGATTGCCGTCACGACCAAGGCCGCGCAGTTGAAGGCCGAAGGTCGCGATATCATCGGCCTTGGCGCGGGTGAGCCGGACTTTGACACGCCGGAAAACATCCGCGACGCCGCGAAACGCGCCATCGACAACGGCAAGACACGCTATACGGCGGTTGACGGCATCCCCGAGCTGAAGGCCGCGATCTGCGCCAAATTCCTGAAGGAAAACGGCCTGACCTACACGCCCTCGCAGGTGTCTGTCGGCACTGGCGGCAAGCAGATCCTGTACAACGCGCTGATGGCGACCTGCAATCCGGGCGATGAGGTGATCATCCCCGCCCCCTATTGGGTCAGCTATCCCGACATGGTGCTTCTGGCCGGTGGTGTTCCGGTTCCCGTGGTGGCCGGGATCGAGACGGATTTCAAACTCACCCCCGACCAGCTTGAGGCGGCAATCACCCCCCGCACCAAATGGTTCATCTTCAACAGCCCGTCGAACCCCACCGGGGCGGGCTATACCCGGGCCGAACTCAAGGCGCTGTGCGATGTCCTGATGCGGCACCCCCATGTCTGGGTGATGTCGGACGACATGTACGAACACCTTGTCTTCGACGATTTCGAATTCTGCACGCCCGCGGAAATCGAACCCGGCCTTTACGACCGCACCCTGACCTGCAACGGCGTGTCCAAGGCCTATGCGATGACCGGCTGGCGGATCGGTTATGCTGCGGGGCCGGTCGCGCTGATCAAGGCGATGGGCACAATCCAGTCGCAGTCGACGTCGAACCCCTGTTCGGTCAGCCAGTATGCAGCACTTGAGGCGCTGTCCGGCCCGCAAGAGTTTCTGGCCGACTGGCGCCGCGTCTTTCAGGGCCGCCGTGATCTGGTGGTGTCGATGCTGAACCAGGCCACCGGCATCCGCTGCCCTAAACCCGAAGGCGCGTTCTATGTCTATCCCGATATCTCGGGGTGCATCGGCAAGGCCACGCCTGCAGGCACCGTGATCTCGAATGACGAAGTCTTTGCCACCGCGCTTCTGGAGGAGACCGGCGTTGCGGTGGTCTTTGGCGCGGCCTTCGGCCTGTCGCCAAACTTTCGCGTCAGCTATGCCACTTCGGACGAAGTGCTGCGCGAAGCTTGCCAGCGGATTCAGCGGTTCTGCGCGGCTCTGGTCTGAGACGTACGATCAGACGGGGGTGGAACATGAGTCTTTTTGCCGCCCCTGTGGAATTCGACGTGCATTCCGGTTGACGACTCTGTCGCGGTTCATGAGGAATGACCTTGCATGGTATAGCCGGTGGCCATGCCATGGTATGGAATTGCGACTGCGGCTCAGGAGTACATCATGACGGCTGGCCTTCCCGACTATTACTTCCGGGTGCGTGAGAATGGCGCAGCCGTGTTCCGGGTTGGCACCGAGAACCGTCAGCGCCGGATCGAGATGGACGAAATTGCGACGGTCAACGTCAGGAACGGCAACATCAAGCCGCATGGCGATACCGAACTGTCGAAGGCTGACCTGAAGGCCATCGGCGACTGGCTGGCCACCCGCCAGACCCAGCTTGCCGCGCGTGAGGTGGACGACATCCTGCGCGCCGTCGACCATCTGAACCTGACCGCCCAGTGGGCACAGTCGCGCGCCTCGGACGCCGAGCTTGAGCAGGTCACCGACGTTCTTTTGCTGGCGATGCACGACCTGCGTAGCGTTCTGGTGCGCAAAAAGGCCGACCGTCTGGGCAAGTCTGAAGGATGATCAGCAGGGCGGCATTTGCAGCCCGGCTGCAGGCATCGGCCCCAGATCGGCGACCTCCCGGCCCCTGACCCGCAGCACCCGCGCCCAGTCCAATGAGGCCAGCACCAGTTCTGGTCCCTGCCCGCAGTCGCGCAATCCGCCAGAAATTTGGTCATCGCCGATCTGGTGATTTGTCAAACCGGCCATTACGGCGACTTCGACCAATCGGTCACCTTCTATCTGCACGAAAACCAGATCACCCAGAATGTGCGGACGGTCGACATAGGCGATCTCCAGCACGCCATCGCCGTCGAAATCGGCGGCCCCAGCGGGGGCAAGCCAGCGGTGGGGCTGGCCGATGAAGTCGGTGGAGGCCAGCCGAGTCAGATTGGCGCCGATGTCGGAAAAGCTCCAGACCGCAAGGCGTGCGCCCTTGTCGACGTGGCTTTCGACCACCACGATTTCCGGGCGGCCATCGCCGGTGACATCCCACAGACGCGGTGCGACATCCTCGAACACCAGGTCTTCGGGCAGGCGAACCCAAGCGCTTTCCGACCCATGCCGACAGGCGCCGCAGGACACCGCGCCCACCTCCAGCACGCTCCAGGGTGGCAGGCCACCCAGGACATCATGGTCATAGCGGTCGGTCGGAGTGGAAAGCCGCGCCCAAACCGGCCAGGCGGGGCGCGCATGGTCCCAGCCTTCGGGGGCGGCCAGCGTGGTTTCGACATAGGCCGGGGATTCGGCGGCAAGAGGTGCCGCCAGCGAGGCCAGCAGAACCGCCAGCCCGTGCCGCATCAGATCTGCTTTTCCGGCATCTGCACCCGCAACCCGTCCAGCGCCGCCGAGACCTTGATCTGGCAGGTCAACCGCGACCGCACCGGGTCGGGGTTCCAGGCGAAATCCAGCATATCCTCTTCCATGCTGTCTTTCTTCGGCAGCTTTTCGACCCAGGCAGCGTCGACATAGACGTGGCAGGTCGAACAGGCGCAGGCCCCGCCGCAATCGGCCTCGATCCCCGGAATGCCATTGTCGCGCGCGCCTTCCATGACGGTCAGGCCGTTCGCGACCTCTACCACATGCTCACGGCCAGAGTGTTCAACGTAAGTGATCTTCGCCATTCTCGTCTCCCGGGGAACGTCGGGTGTGACATAGGCCAGTCTTGTGGGATTTGCCAGAGGGGCAAGGGTCGCACTCTTGCGTTGTGATCGGAATGTTCTACTATTGTTCCCATGACCATGGTCTTTCATCCACACCATGCCCCGCGCATCAGCGCCTGGTCGCGCCCGCCAAAGGCGCTGCCGGCCGGGCGGCTGGGCGAGCCCCCGGCGGGGGCGCGGGTCACCGTGGCCGGGCTGGTGCTGGTGCGCCAGCGACCGGGCACCGCCAAGGGTGTCATCTTCATCACGCTGGAGGATGAGACTGGCACCGCCAATGTGGTGGTCTGGGCCAGCGTCTACGAACGCTTTCGCCGCGCAGTTATTGCGGGGCGGCTGTTGCGCGTCACCGGCAAACTGCAGCGCGAGGCTGGGGTGGTGCATGTGGTGGCCGAATTGATCGAGGATCTGTCGGGCCTTCTGGACCGCCTGCTGGACCCCGGCTTTCGCCACGACGGCACAAGAGCAGGCGACCAACCCTGACGCTCGCGCCAAATTCCTTGAGCAAGGAATTTGCAAATTTTTTGCTTAAAAAATTTGGCGGCGGGAAAGTCCCGCCGCCGGATCGTTCGTTACATATGGCAGGTCACTCGATCGACAGCGCCACGAACCTTGGGTCCCCGCCGCGCCGCACCAAGAGCAGGATCGACTTGCGCCCCGCCTCTTTCGCCTCTGCGATACGGTCCTCCAGATCCTGCAACCGGGTCACGCGGTTCTGCCCGGCTTCGGTGATCAGGTCTCCCTCGGTCAGGCCCTTGGTATAGGCCTCCGACGCCGGATCTACGTTCATGATCATCAAGCCTTCGGCTGACGGATCAAGGCCCAGTTTGTCGCGCATCTCGTCATCCAGAGGGGCCAGTGTCAGGCCCAGCGTCTCCATTTCGCGCGGGGCTTCCGGCACCGGGGACGAAGCCGGCAAGGCCGCGGCTTCGGCCTCTTCGCGGCGGCCCAGCGTCACCGACAGGGTCTCGGTAGCCCCGTCGCGCAGCACGATCACCGGCACCGCCTCGCCGACCGGGGCGTCAGCCACCCGGCGGGTCAGGTCGCCCGCATCCGACACGTCCTGCCCGGCAAACTGGGTGATGACGTCACCGGCCGCAATCCCGGCTTCCTTGGCGGGGCCATCCGGCACATCGGTCACCAGCGCGCCGGCAGCCTCGGCCAGACCCATCGCTTCGGCCACGTCGGGGGTCACGTCCTGAATGCGCACCCCCAGCCAGCCGCGCCGGGTTTCCCCGAACTCTTTCAGTTGCGCGACCGTCTTGGCCACCACATTTGACGCCATCGAAAAGCCGATCCCGACCGACCCGCCACCATTCGGCGACAGGATCGCGGTGTTCACCCCGATCACCTGCCCATCCATGTTGAACAACGGCCCGCCCGAGTTGCCCTGGTTGATTGCCGCATCGGTCTGGATGAAGTCGTCATAAAGCCCGGGGTTCAACTCGCGCCCCCGCGCCGATACGATGCCGGCGCTGACCGAAAATCCCTGGCCAAGTGGGTTGCCCATCGCCATCACCCAGTCGCCGACGCGCATCATGTCCGAGTTGCCGAAGCTGACAAAGGGCAACGGCGCTTCGCTATCGACTTTCAGCAGCGCGATGTCGGTTTTAAGGTCGGTGCCAACCAGCACCGCCTTCAGCCGCTTGCCGCCGAAGAATTCGATCTCGATCGAATCGGCCCCCTCGATCACATGGTTGTTGGTGACGATATAGCCGTCCTCGCTGATCACGAAACCCGAGCCAAGCGCGTCGGACCGTTGCGGGCCGCTGTCACCGGGGGTGCCGAAATCCTCGAAGAAATCCTCGAACGGGCTGCCTTCGGGGACCAGCGGGCCCCCATCGGTTGGCCCTGCGATCATCGCGCTGGTGGTGATGTTGACCACGGCCGGGCTGAATTTCTCGACCAGATCGGCAAAGCCGTCCGGAGCTCCAAACGCCTCGGCCTGGGTCACCGGGGCCAGCGACAGCCCAAGGCCAAGCACCAGCGCCAAAAGCGTGCTGGACCGCAGCGCGGAACGGATGGAGGGGGTAAGATCGGGCACGTTGAACACTCCTGTGCTTCGGACATGGGCGCGGATGCATGACGCAAAGCCTGACGCCGTTCTCTGACGAAAGAGTTAGTGAAAGGTCCGGCCAATGCAAACCCACAACAGCGCCCTCAAGGGGAAGTGAAGGGATTTGTCATGCCGAGAGCGGACACGCCCCACCCGGGCAAAGCGTCAGCCGCGCGCTAGCCAGACCAAGCCCACGCCGACGGCCAGCGCGCCAAGCCCGATCAGCCGCCGCAGGTCGATGCCAAGCGAGGCCACCAGCCGCAGCGCGTCTTCAATCCTGCGGGGGGCCAGTGCCAGCACCAGCCCCTCCACCGCCAGCACCAGACCCAATGCCAGCACGATTTCGGTCATCGGTCGACCGTCATGGGGCGGCAGGTGCCGGAAGGGCTGTCGCCTCGGCCCCAAGTTCCGACCGCATATAGTTGAAGAACTCACTGTCGGGCTGCATCACGATCGAAGAGTTTTCGCCCTTGAGGCTGACCTCATAGGCCGAAAGCGACCGGATGAAGGCAAAGAACTCGGGATCGCGACCGTACGCTTCGGCCAGAATGCGGTTCCGGTCGGCGTCGGCCTCACCGCGGATCACGTCAGCCTGACGGCGTGCGTCCGATGTCAGTTCGACCACCGTCCGGTCGGCCGAGGCCCGCACCTTCTGCGCCGCTTCGCCGCCACGCGCCCGTTCATCGGCCGCTTCCCGTTCCCGTTCAGCCCGCATTCGGGCAAAGGTCGCCTCAAGGTTCTGCGCCGGAAGTTCGGTCCGCGTCAGTCGCACGTCGATCACGTCGATCCCCAAAGCCGCACCTTCGCTTTTGGCCAGCATAAGAATCTGATTCATCAGTGCCGTCCGGTCCTGGCTTAACACCTGAATCTGTGTCGACTTGCCCAGAATGTCCGTCATCGCCTGGCTGAGGATGCCATCCAGCAGCGATCTGGCGCCATCCTCACCATTGCTGCCAACCGCTTGACGGAACGTGACAAGGTCTACGATCCGCCAGCGCGCAAAAGCATCGACAACCAGACGCCGGTCACCCGAAAGCGTGACTTCGACGGATTTCGTCTGAAGGCCAAGAATGCGGTCCTCGTAGAAGGCCACGTCCTGCAAGAACGGAATCTTGAAGCCCAGACCGGGGGTTTCCTTAACCTGGATCACCTTGCCAAACTGCAGGACCAGGGCCTTCTTGCGCTCGTCAACGATAAAGACCGACGACATCGCCAGCGCCGCCACAACGACCACGGCGGGAATTATATACATCGCGCGCATCAGTTGGTTCCTCCTGCGGTGCTGCCAGCACCTTGGGTCGCCATCCGGCCCAGTTCGTTCAACGGCAGGAAGGGCACGACGCCCTGCCCCGCTTCGCCGCCCGAAACGCCATCCAGGATGACCTTGTTCATGCCCGCAAGAACCCGTTCCATGGTCTCCAGATACAACCGCTTGCGGGTGATTTCAGGGGCTTTGACGTATTCCTCGTAGACCGACAGAAAGCGCGCTGCTTCACCCTGTGCCGAGTTCACGGCCTGGGCGCGGTAGGCTTCGGCCTGCTCCAACAGCTGCGCCGCCTCACCGCGTGCGCCTGCGGTCGCCTTGTTGGCGTAGGCGTCAGCTTCTTTCTCCAACCGGTCACGCTCTTGCGCAGCGGCCTGCACATCGCGAAACGCGTCAACCACTTCTGCCGGGGCCTGCGCTACTTTCAAGTTCACGCGGATCACTTTGATCCCAGCATCATAGCTGTTCAGCGTCGCCTGCACTGCGGTCAGCAGGTCTTTCGAAATGTCACCGCGTCCGACGTTCAGGATCGGCGACAGTTCCGACCGTGCGATGATATCACGCATCGCACTTTCGCTGACTGCGCGGATGGTGTTTTCCGGATCGGCTAGGTTGAACAGGTATTTCTCGGGGTCCGAGATGTTCCAGACCACCTGAAAGCCGATGTCGACGACGTTCTGATCACGCGTAAGCATCCGGCTGGCATCGGACCCGTCGGCACCCTGCGGGATTTCGGTCGTCCGTTCGCCGGTAACCTGCACTTTTTCATAACTGACCACCGGCCAGGGCGCAAAATTCAGGCCGGGGTCACCGACCCCGGCGGTTTCGCCCAGAAACAGCTCGACCGAGCGTTCTTCGGGACGCACCGTGTAAAACGACATGAAGGCCCAGACCGCCACCAGCGCCAAAGCGCCCAATGCCATGCCCTGCGGCGTCAGAACCGGACCGATGCCCGCGCCGCCGCCTTCACCGCCGCCGCCGCCACCGTTGATGGCCCGGTCGCGACCGCCCATCAGCACGCGCAACTGCTCCTGGCCGCGCTTCATCAGCTGGTCGATCTCGGACCCCGGCTGACCGCCCGGACCCGGCCGCGCGCCGCGCCGCCCCTCGTCGTCGTCGGGCCGTTTTCCGCCGCGGTCATCGCCACCTGAGCCGCCACCGCCGCCCCAGGGGCCGCCACTACCTGCCATCGATCAGAACCTTTCTTTCGTGTCCTTGCTGAGTTGGTCATATCCGGCGGGAATTCAAGCCACCAGAGTCCTGAATTCAGGCAGTTCTGACCGGTTTTCGCATCGTCACCAGCTCTTCGGCCATGGTCGGATGCACCGCACAGGTGCGGTCAAAGTCTTCTTTGGTGGCCCCCATGCCGATCGCAATGGCGGCAAGCTGGATCATTTCGCCTGCATCGGGTGCGACGATATGGCAGCCTAGCACCTTGCGCGTCGCCTGTGACACGATCAGTTTCATCAGCACCCGGTCTTGCGTGCCGGCAAAAGCCGACCGCATCGGGCGGAACGCGGTCGAATAGACCAGGATCGGTTCAATCTCCCGCGCGGCTTCCTCGCTTAGCCCGACCGAGCCCATTTCCGGCTGGGTGAACACTGCCGAGGCGACAAGCTGGTGGTCAAAAGCCGTCGGCCTGCCGCCAAAGACCGTATCGGCAAAGGCATGGCCCTCGCGGATGGCGACCGGGGTCAGGTTGATCCGGCCGGTGACGTCGCCCACTGCAAAGATCGACGGGACCGCCGTCTGGCTGAAGCGGTCGACGACGATCTGCCCCTGACGGCCAAGGGTCACACCCAACGCCTCCAGCCCCAGACCTTCAGTATTGGGGTGGCGACCGGTGGCATACATCACCAGATCAAACTCGCGCTCGGAGCCGTCGGTGGCCACCGCCTTGATGCCCCCCGCGACCCGCTCCAACCGCATCACGTCGGTGCCGCAATGGATGTCGATGCCCCCGGCCCGCATCGCGTTCGAAACATGGCCGCGGGCTTCGTCGTCAAAGCCGCGCAGGATCTGCGCCCCCCGGTAAAATTGGCTGACTTTGACCCCCAAGCCGTTCAGGATGCAGGAAAATTCCGACGCGATATAACCGCCGCCGACGACCAGTGCCCGTTTTGGCAAGGCGTCCAGATGGAACATCTCGTTCGAGGTGACGGCAAGCTCCGACCCCGGAAACTCCGGCACGAAAGGCCGCCCGCCGGTGGCTATCAGGATGTGTTTCGCGCTGAACTCCTCCCCCGAGGCCAGCCGCACCCGATGCGCATCGACCAGCGTCGCGCGGGCGTCATGCACGGTCACGCCAGCGTTCTTCAACGTGTTGCGATAGGCGCCCTCCAGCCGGTCCAACTCGGCCTCCAGCTTGGCGCGGAACATCGGCCAATCAAAATGCCCGGCCTTGACCTGCCAACCATAGGCGCGGGCTTCTTCAAGCACGCCGGGAAAGCCCGAGGCATAGACCATCAACTTTTTCGGCACGCAGCCCCGGATGACGCAGGTGCCACCCATGCGACTTTCTTCGGCTAGGCCGACCTTTGCGCCCCATTCGCCCGAAGCGATCCGCGCCGCCCGCACCCCGCCCGAGCCGCCACCGATGACGAAAAGATCATAGTCGAAGGTCATCATCTGTTCCATATTCTGCCGAATCTGCACCGAAACCTAGTCGCCCGACCAGCCCGGCGAAAGGCCGCCCACCGCGTTTAAGGTCACCATCCGGTGACCGGACCGCCCGTCAATCCAGATCGGCGAAAATGTTGGTGCCCAGCGCGGGATCGACCGTGCCATCCTCGATCCGGCCCGAGGTGATGTCGCGCACCGTCACCCGTCCGTCAGAATGGCCGATCACCACCACATCGCAGATGTCGACGAAAAGCCCGTTTTCGACCACCCCGGGGATCTGGTTCAGGACCAGCGCCAGTTGCCGGGGGTTGCCGATCCGCTGCAGGTTCAGGTCCAGGATAAAATGCCCCTCGTCCGTCAGCAGCGGCTGGTCCTGCACCATGCGCATGGTGACATCGCGGCTTAGGACATCAAGGCTGTAAAGCGTCTCCTCGATCAGCGCCTTGGTGGTCTGCCAGCCAAATCGCACCACTTCGACCGGCAGCGGAAAGGCGCCAAGCTGCGCCACTTCCTTGGCCGCATCGGCAATCACGACCATCCGGTCGCTGGCGGTGGCGACGATCTTTTCCTGCAACAGCGCCGCCCCGCCGCCCTTGATCAGGTGGAGGTTGGCGTCAAACTCATCCGCGCCGTCGATGGTCAGGTCCAGCCACTTCACCTCGTCCAGCCCGATCATTTTCAGGCCCAGCTCGCGGCCAAGGTCGGCCGTTCGGGTCGAGGTCGCAACACAGGTGACCGCCAACCCCTCCTCGCGCACCCGTTCGGCCAGACAGCGCACCATCCAGGCCGCGGTCGAACCCGTGCCAAGGCCCAGTTTCATCCCCGGCTGGACAAAATCCACCGACCGGCGGGCGGCGACATATTTTGCGCGGTCAATCGGCGACAGATCATCGGCCATGGCGGCATCCCCCCTCTTTGCCCCATTGGCATAGCGCAAGGACCGGCAAAACGCCATGCGGATTTGGCTGGGTCCGGGTCACAGAAACCGCAGCTTTCTGCGCCCCTCAGGTCGCCTCATCCGTTCGTGCGGTGGCCAGCCGCACCTCGCCGATCTGCAGCGCGCCGTCGCCGTTGGCGTCCAGCGTGATCAGGGCGCGCAAGGTTTCGGCCTCGGCCTCGCCCAAGGCGCGCAGGGCGGCGGCTTGCCCTTCGGCGCGCAACTCGGCCAGGTCGATCTGGTCGCTGCCGTCGCGGTCGGCGGCCTTGAACTGGCGTTCCAGCTTGCCGCGCATCGAGGCACTGGCGGCGCGTTGACTGACCTCCAACTCGGCCCGGTCCACGGTGCCGTCGCCGTCCAGATCCATCGCCAGAAATCGCCGCAGCGCTGTGGCACGGGCTGCGGCGCGTTCAAGGGCGATGTGTTCCTCGATCCCCTCGGCGCGCAGGTTGCCCGCGACACCGAACCCGGCGATCAGGTCAGTGACCATCTCGGCAAACCGCTCAGGATCGTCACCCATCGCCGCTTCCAAACCGTCTTCGGCCCGTGCCTGGGCAAGCGCCAGCAAAAGCGCCATCAGCGTCGCGACAATCTTGACCATGATACCCTCCCATTCCGCCCCAGTTTGCGCCGGACAAGGTTGACAGGCGGTTAACCGGGAATGCCGCCCAAGCGCCAAAGGCCGATGGGGGGTCGCTTTTCGGCCAGCGCGGCGGCAAGACTTGCGCAAGGCTGCACCCAGGCTGCACAGGATCCCGATGTATACGCTGCACTATGCCCCCGACAACGCGTCGCTGATCGTCCGGCTGGTCCTGGACGGGGCCGGCATTCCCTATCGCACCGCGCTGGTGAACCGCGCCACCCGCCAGCACGACGGGGCGGCCTACCGCGCGCTGAACCCCTCCGGGCTGATCCCGACCCTTGAGACACCGCAAGGCGCGATTGCCGAAACCGGGGCGATCCTGCTGTGGCTGACTGACACCCACAAGCTTGGCCCGGCGCCCGGCGACCACGACCGGCAGGCGTTCCTGCAGTGGCTGTTCTTTCTGTCCAACACCGCCCATGCCGACCTGCGGCAGATCTTTTACCCGCACCAATATGCCCCAGCCGAGGCCCATGCCGGACACCTTGAGATCATGGCCGCCCGAATGATCCGCCATTTCGGCCTGCTGGACGCGGCCGCCCGCCAGCACCCCCAGCTGTTCGGCCCCGCCAGACCGCTGGCCGCCTACACGCTGGCCCTGACCCGCTGGGCGGCCCTTTACCCTGTGGATGCCCGGCGCTGGATGAACCTTGCCGCCTTTCCAGTCCTGGCGGCCCTTGCCCAAGCGCAGGAAGCCCGCGTCGAGACCCCGATCATCGCCCGGGCCGAGGGGTTGGGGTCGCACCCCTTTACCAGCCCGGAACAACCGAACCCGCCGGAAGGAGCCGTCCTGTGACCCTGACACTCTATCATATCCCCGACTGGGCCTCGTCGATCATCCGCCTTGCGCTGGAAGAGATCGGCCAGCCCTATACAATTGCCGCCATGGACCGGGACGCGGGTGACTTTGCCGCACCGGCCTTTCGCGCCATCAATCCGCTTGGCCTGATCCCGGCGATGGACACCCCCGCTGGCCCGATCTTCGAGACCGCCGCCATTCTTTTGTGGCTTAACGAGTGCTACGGTGGCCTTGGCCCAAGGCAGGGCGAACCTGACCGCGCCGCTTTTCTGTCCTGGCTGACCTTTGTCTCGAACGGCCCGCATGTCACGTCGATGGCGATGGTCCACCCCGAATACGTCGCAGGCGAGGCTTCGGCGGAAGAAGCCCTGCGTCTGGCGTTCGAAAAGCTGAACCAACAGGCGGCGCATCTGGAAGCCCTGATCACCACCAAGGCCCCGTCCTGGCTGTCAGCCCATACCCCCGGCGCGCTTGGCTATTACCTTGGC
>CAIXBE010000268.1 GCA_903917595.1 uncultured Rhodobacterales bacterium | reverse complement strand
CAGGATGTGCTCGCGCGTTTGCGGCATCGGGCCGTCGGACGCGGCGCAAACCAGGATCGCGCCGTCCATCTGGGCAGCACCGGTGATCATGTTCTTGACGTAGTCGGCGTGGCCGGGGCAGTCGACGTGGGCATAGTGACGCGCCGTGGTCTCGTATTCCACGTGCGCGGTCGAGATCGTGATGCCACGAGCCCGCTCTTCCGGTGCGCCGTCGATCTGGTCATAAGCGCGGAATTCACCGAAATACTTGGTGATCGCCGCCGTCAGCGTCGTCTTGCCGTGGTCCACGTGACCAATGGTCCCGATGTTCACATGCGGTTTATTCCGTTCAAACTTTGCCTTGCCCATCAGGGTCACTCCTCATTCGTGTGTCGGTGGCGCCGGGCTTAAGCTCGGCCTACAGGGTGGTAGGGCGGGGTTACGGCTTGAATTTCGTTTCCGAAATTCAAGCTACCCGCCGCACCGTCATGCGTATTTCTTCTGGATTTCCAGCGAGAGGTTTTCCGGAACGGTGTCGTAATGGTCGAATTCCATCGAGAACGTCGCCCGACCGCTCGTCATTGACCGCAGCGTGTTGATGTAGCCGAACATGTTGGCCAAAGGCGCCATGCCGGCGATGGCATTCGCGTTGCCGCGGCTGTCCTGGCCGTTGATCATGCCCCGACGCGAGGTCAGGTCGCCGATGACGCCGCCGGTGTATTCTTCCGGGGTGACGACTTCGACTTTCATGATCGGTTCCAGCAATTTCGCGCCGGCCTTTTTCAGACCGTCACGCATTGCCGCACGGGCCGCGATCTCGAAGGCCAGCACCGAGGAGTCAACATCATGGTACGCGCCGTCGATCAGCGTCACCTTGAAGTCGATGACCGGGAAGCCAGCCAGCGGACCAGAGTCCATGACCGACTTGATGCCCTTTTCGACGCCGGGGATATATTCCTTCGGCACCGCACCACCAACGACCTTCGATTCGAAGGAATAGCCTTCGCCCGGTTCGGTCGGCGAGATGATCAACTTGATACGCGCAAACTGGCCGGTACCACCGGTCTGTTTTTTGTGCGTGTAGTCGATCTCGTGCTCGCGGCTGATCGTCTCGCGGTAGGCCACCTGCGGGGCACCGATATTCGCCTCGACCTTGAACTCGCGACGCATGCGGTCGACGAGGATATCAAGGTGAAGTTCGCCCATGCCCTTCATGATGGTCTGACCGGATTCCTGATCAGTTTCCACCCGGAAGGACGGGTCTTCGGCAGCCAGACGGGCAAGCGCGATGCCCATCTTTTCCTGGTCGGCCTTGGTCTTCGGTTCCACGGCAATCTCGATCACCGGGGTCGGGAAGGTCATGGTTTCAAGAACGACGGGCTGAGCCGGATCACAAAGCGTGTCGCCCGTGGTGGTTTCCTTCAGCCCGCCAAGCGCGATGATGTCGCCGGCGAAAGCTTCGGAGATTTCCTCGCGGTCGATGGCGTGCATCATCATCATGCGGCCAACACGCTCTTTGCGCTGCTTGGTCGCGTTCAGCATCGCGTCGCCCTTGGCCAGCTTGCCCGAATAGATCCTGGTGAAGGTCAAAGAACCGACGAAGGGGTCGTTCATGATCTTGAACGCCAGACCCGAGAAGGGCTGGTTGTCATCGGCCGACCGCGAAATGTTGCGGGTTTCCGTCTCGTCGCCCGGCGCGAAGCCTTCGTAGGCAGGCACGTCCAGCGGCGAGGGCAGATAATCGATGACGGCGTTCAAAAGCGGCTGAACACCCTTGTTCTTGAAGGCCGAGCCTGCAAAAACCGGGATGAAGTCGATGGCGAGCGTACCCTTGCGGATCAGAGCGCGCAGCGTATCGGCGTCCGGCTCGTTGCCTTCCAGATAGGCTTCCATCGCGGCGTCGTCCTGACCGACTGCCGTTTCCAGCAGGTTCAGGCGCCATTCGTCGGCTTCAGCCTGAAGACTGGCACGGATCGGCTGACGCACCCAGGATGCGCCCAGATCTTCGCCCTCATAGACCCATTCTTCCATGGTCACGAGGTCGATGATGCCTTCCAGCTTGTCTTCAGCGCCGATCGGCAGGGCCACGGGAACGGCATTGGCGCCGGTCCGGTCCTTGATCATGCGGACGCATTTGAAGAAGTCCGCGCCGGTCTTGTCCATCTTGTTGACGAACACGATCCGCGGAACCTTGTAGCGGTCAGCTTGACGCCAGACGGTTTCGGTCTGCGGTTCCACACCGGCGTTGCCGTCAAGAAGCACGACAGCACCGTCAAGCACGGCCAGCGAGCGTTCAACTTCGATGGTGAAGTCGACGTGGCCGGGGGTGTCGATGATGTTGAAGCGGAACTTGTCGACGCGTGCATGTTCCAGGCCCGGATCAATCGTCCGCTCCCAGAAGGTAGTCGTCGCAGCCGAGGTGATCGTGATCCCGCGTTCCTGCTCCTGCTCCATCCAGTCCATCGTCGCGGCACCGTCATGGACTTCGCCGATCTTGTGGGACTTGCCGGTGTAGTAAAGGATGCGTTCCGTGGTCGTGGTCTTGCCCGCGTCGATGTGGGCAATGATCCCGAAGTTGCGGTATCGCGTCAGCGGATATTCGCGTGCCATGATGCCCTCTTACCAGCGATAATGGCTGAACGCTTTGTTAGCGTCGGCCATCTTGTGGGTGTCTTCGCGCTTTTTCACGGCTGTGCCGCGGTTCTGCACGGCGTCGGACAGCTCGGCGGCCAGACGCTCTTCCATGGTGTTCTCGTTGCGCTTGCGGGCAGCGATGATCAGCCAGCGGATTGCCAGCGCCTCACGGCGTTCGGTGCGAACTTCGACGGGGACCTGGTAGGTTGCACCACCAACGCGGCGCGAGCGAACCTCAACCGAGGGCTTCACGTTCTCAAGCGCTTCGTGGAAGCACTCGATCGGAGCGCGCTTAAGACGGGTCTGAACCCGCTCGAGTGCGCCATAAACGATACCTTCAGCGACCGACTTTTTGCCGTCGAGCATCAGGTTGTTCATGAATTTTGTCAGAACCCGGTCACCATACTTGGCGTCGGGCAGGATATCGCGCTTTTCAGCGGCGTGACGACGTGACATTTTCTATTTCCTCACTTCGGACGCTTGGCGCCGTATTTCGAACGACGCTGACGACGTTCTTTGACGCCCTGGGTATCCAGAACACCGCGAAGGATGTGGTAACGCACACCCGGCAAGTCTTTGATACGACCGCCACGGATCAGGACGACCGAGTGTTCCTGAAGGTTGTGCTTTTCACCCGGAATGTAGCAGATGACCTCGAAGCTGTTGGTCAGACGCACCTTGGCGACTTTCCGCATTGCCGAGTTCGGCTTTTTCGGGGTGGTGGTGTAGACGCGGGTGCAAACCCCACGCTTTTGCGGGCAGGATTCCAGGTGCTGCGACTTGGACTTCCGCACGTTCGCTTCCCGGGGCTTCCGGATCAGCTGTTGAATCGTCGGCATTCACGTTCCTCGTTTCGATACTCGCCCCCTAAGCCGTAAGGGGCGCCGCTTCTCGACTGTGCCTTGCGCCCATCGCAAAACACGAACACCGCATCCACCCCCTTGGCGGGGATGCTGCGGTGGATTTCCAGAGGATCGGGGCGTTAGCCCGGATCATGACCACTACAAGCGCTCTGACCCAATTCCCCCGTCATGACGGGAGAGCCGGATGGCGGGCGTATAGGGGGAATCAGGGGGGGTGTCAACACGAGGCGCGGGGGCGCCAGAGTCCGAACATCCTTGCCAAGAGTCTATGCTTCGGAAGGGGTTCCTGCATCCGGCTTTAACGCAGGCGACGGCAGCCTCGGCCTTAGGAAGATGGGGCCGATCGCCAACGCAACGCCAACAACGATCAACCACGAAAACAGCACATCCGACAAGAAGTGGCGCCCGAAAGCAACGCGCAGACCACTGCCAACCAGGGCAAGGACAGACGCTGCAAGGATCGACCACACGGAAAGACGCCCCCGCAGCCTGTGAGCGAACAGGAGTACCGCAATAGCCAGCGCCATCGAAGATGCCGCCTCTCCAGAGGTAAAACTGCAGTTCGACATGCACTGATCCGATGGGATGAGAGCCGGAGTAAAAGTCTTTACTCCACCGAATGCTTCAATCTGATCCGGCCGCGCCCTGCCCCAATAGGACTTCAGACCGGCGTTGACCACAAGTCCGGGGCCAAGAAGGTTTACGGTCAGAAGGAAGGCCCAGCAACGGGCGGACAGGTAAGCAACCGTTCGCCCGGTCACGATGGCGATGATCAGCCCGACTACGGCAGCCAGCACTGTGGCCAGTGAAAGGAACCAGACTACCTCGCGCAGCATCTGGAGAAGGGGATCTTTGGCAAACGGAAACGCCACTCCGTCCCAAAACATTCGACTTGCAGCCTGATCAACCTCGGGAAACGCGGAAAATACTACGGCCGACACGGCAAGTGACACAAACCATGCCCGAATAAGCAGATCACGGCTTGGCATTTGTCACTCCCCGGCAAGGCTTCGGCCCGGCAAATGGGCACGTTCTGGCGACCACAGACTCTGTCAGAACCTTCTTCACATCGCAATGACAGCACAAGATCATTTTGGCGACTGTTGCTGCCGCGCAGCACCTCTGAGCGCCCGTTCGCGCCAAAGGGTAAACAGTCCAGCGCCGATGACGATCGCCGCACCGAACAGGGTCCAGCCATCCGGCAAGTCGCCGAACACCAGCAGGCCCAGCATGATTGCCCAAAGCAGCGATGTATAGCGGAACGGAGCCACGATCCCGATGTCGCCGTGGCGCATGGCCATGACCGATGTCAAGTAGCCCACGATCAGAAACAGCCCGGCAAACAAGACGCGCAGCAGTTCCGATGCGGATGGTTCGCTCCACCCCTGCAGGCTGGTGCCGGCCCAGCCCATCGCGGTCACGCCAACCGCCGCCCCAAGGGCAACCAGGGCCGAGGGCACGGCGCCCTGAATTGGCCGGACGGAAAGGTCGCGGACGACCACGCAAAGGACCGAGCCCACACCAAGCAGCGCCCAGTGGTCAAAACTGGCGGTTCCCGGGCGGATGATCATCAGAACCCCGACCAGTCCCACAAGGATCGCTGTCATGCGTCGCCAGCCGATCCGGTCACCGTAGACCAGTGCCGCCCCAAGCGTGATCAGAAGTGGCAGCGCCTGCAGGATGGCAGACAAGTTCGCAAGCGGCATCTGCACCAGTGCCTCAAGGAAAAGGATGGTCGCCGCGACATCGGCAAGCGAACGCAGCAGTATCAGCCCGGCGTCCCGGCGAGAGGGGCGGAATCGGAACGCATGGGTGACGATGGCAAGGATCGCAAGGCCCACCACGGCGACCGTGCCACGAAGGCCGATGGTCTGGTACAGCGGCAAGGTTTCGGTGACCGACTTCATGAAGGTATCGTTGATCGTGAAGGCCGCCATCGACGCGCACATCAAAAGAATGCCGCGCAGGTTTTCCGAAATGGGCAAAATCACATCCCTTATGTCCAGATCTTGCCTATCAGCGGGCGGGGGGAAGGGAAAGCGCCTCGGTTTGGGTCATTCTTTGCGCATGACGATCTGGACTTGTCGCCTGGTGCAGGCCGGGAAAGCCTCCGGCGGGAGTATTTTTGAAAAGCGCAATCGGGAAGTGGCGCAGGATGGGTCGGACGTGAGGCCATCCTCAAATGGAAACCCCCGCCGGTCTTGCGACGGGCGGGGGTCAAGGTTGTGTCCGTCTGGCCGGATCAGTCGCGGCTTTCGACCGTGTCAACAAGGCCGGAACCAAAGACAGCGTCGATCTCGCTTTCCATCACCTCAACCGGAGCGGCAAGCGCCGCTGCAGCTTCGGCGTCCGAACGGCGGGCTTCGATCACCGTCTGGTCGCGGTCGGCGGCGATCTTCTTGACGCGGCTGGTGGCGCCACCGGTGCCTGCCGGGATCAACCGGCCGACGATGACGTTTTCCTTAAGGCCAAGAAGTTTGTCGCGCTTGCCTTGCACCGAAGCCTCGGTGAGGACGCGAGTCGTCTCCTGGAAGGACGCCGCCGAGATGAAGCTGCGGGTCTGCAGCGACGCTTTGGTGATGCCCAGAAGGACCGGTTCGGCTTTGGCCTCGCGGCCGCCGCGCTTGATCGCCTTTTGGTTCTCTTCGTCCAGTTCGACCTTCTCGACCTGCTCGCCCTTCAGAAGCGTGGTATCGCCACCGTCAAGCACTTCGAATTTCTGCAGCATCTGCCGCACGATCACCTCGATGTGCTTGTCGTTGATCTTCACGCCCTGCAGACGGTAAACGTCCTGCACTTCGTCGATCATGTAGTTGGCAAGCGCCTCGATCCCGAGGATCCGCAGGATGTCATGCGGAGCCGGGTTGCCGTCCATGATGTAGTCGCCCTTCTGGACGAAGTCGCCTTCCTGAACCGGAATGTGCTTGCCCTTGGGGATCATGTATTCGACGGCGGTCAGCGTCTCATCAACGGGTTCAACGGTGATGCGGCGCTTGTTCTTGTAGTCCTTGCCAAAGCGGACATAGCCATCGGTTTCGGCGATGATCGCGTGATCCTTCGGACGGCGGGCTTCGAACAATTCGGCCACGCGGGGAAGACCCCCGGTGATGTCCTTGGTCTTGGTGCCTTCGCGCGGGATACGGGCCACCACGTCGCCGGGCCGCAGTTCCTGGCCGTCTTCGACCGACAGAATTGCGTCCACCGACATGGAATAGCTGATCGGCGCACCAGCATCGTTGCGGACCGGGTCGCCGGTGGCGGGGTCCATCACGATGATTTCCGGCTTGAGATCGCCACCCTTCGGCGCCGACCGCCAGTCAGACACGATCTTCTGCGTCATGCCGGTGGCGTCGTCGGTATCTTCGCGCATCGAAATGCCGGCGATCAGGTCCTTGAACCGAGCCACACCGGTCTTTTCGGCGATGACTGGCAGGGTGAAGGGGTCCCATTCGAACAGCTTGGTGCCGCGCTTGACAGTTTCGCCTTCCTTGACGTGCAATTTGGCACCATAGGTCAGCTTGTGGGCTGCCCGTTCCTGGCCAGCCTCGTCAAGAATGGCAATCTGCATGTTGCGGCCGACGACGATCAGCTCGCCTGCCACGTTCTTCAGGATGTTGCCGTTGCGATACTCGATCTTGCCTTCCTGGCTGGCTTCCAGGAAGGACTGCTGACCGCCCTGCGCCACGCCGCCGATGTGGAACGTCCGCATCGTCAGCTGGGTGCCGGGTTCGCCGATCGACTGAGCGGCGATGATGCCGACCGCTTCGCCCTGGTTGACCAGGGTCCCGCGCGCCAGATCGCGACCGTAGCAAAGCGCGCAGACGCCCTCTTCGGCCTCACAGGTCAGCGGGCTGCGGATGCGCATCGTGGCGACGCCCGACACGTTGATAAGGTCGGCGCTGCGTTCGTCGATCAATTCGCCCTTGCTGACGATGACCTCGCCGGTGGCCGGAATGACAACGTCATCCGCCGCAACTCGGCCAAGGACACGTTCACCCATCGGGACGATGACTTCGCCGTCATTGACCGCCGCCGAAGCGGTGATCGACTGTTCGGTGCCGCAGTCATGCGACCGCACGATGCAGTCTTGCGCCACGTCGACCAGACGACGGGTCAGGTAGCCCGAGTTCGCCGTCTTGAGCGCGGTGTCCGACAGACCCTTCCGCGCGCCGTGGGTCGAGTTGAAGTATTCAAGAACGGTGAGACCTTCCTTGAAGTTCGAGATGATCGGCGTCTCGATGATCTCGCCTGACGGCTTGGCCATCAGGCCGCGCATGCCGCCCAACTGCTTCATCTGGATGACCGAACCCCGGGCACCCGAGTGGGCCATCATGTAGACCGAGTTCGGCTCACGCTCGGACCCGTCCGCGTCGTGGCGGACAGCCGAGATCGTGGCCATCATGGCCTCGGTCACCTTGTCGTTGCACTTGGTCCAGGCGTCGACGACCTTGTTGTATTTCTCGCCCTGAGTGATCAGGCCGTCGAGATACTGCTGTTCAAAGCCGGCAACCTGGTCCTTGACCTCGTTGACGATGGTCCACTTGGTATCCGGGATCACCATGTCGTCCTTGCCGAAGGAAATACCGGCGCGGAAGGCCTCACGGAAGCCAAGGGTCATGATCTGGTCGCAGAAGATCACCGATTCCTTCTGGCCGCAGTAGCGGTAGACGGTGTCGATGACGGCCTGGACGTCCTTTTTCCGCAAGAGCCGGTTGACGAGGTCAAACGGAGCCTTGGCGTTCAGCGGCATGATGTTGCCAAGCCGCAGGCGGCCTGCCGTGGTCTCGAACCGCTTCCAGATGATATTGCCGGTCTCGTCAACCTGACGCAGGCGGGCCTGGATCTTGGCGTGCAGATGCAGGGCACCGGCGGCCAGAGCATGTTCGACTTCGTCGATGTCCGAGAAGGCCATGCCTTCACCGGTCATGCCCTTGCGTTCCATGGTGACATAGTAAAGCCCAAGCACCATGTCCTGCGACGGAACGATGATCGGGTTGCCGTTTGCAGGCGACAACACGTTGTTGGTCGACATCATCAGGACGCGCGCTTCCAGCTGGGCCTCAAGGCTTAGCGGGACGTGGACGGCCATCTGGTCGCCGTCAAAGTCGGCGTTGAAGGCGGCGCAAACCAGCGGGTGCAGCTGAATTGCCTTGCCTTCGATCAGGATCGGCTCGAAGGCTTGGATGCCCAGACGGTGCAGGGTTGGTGCACGGTTCAGCAGGACTGGGTGTTCGCGGATGACCTCATCCAGGATGTCCCAAACCTCGGGGCGTTCCTTTTCGACCAGCTTCTTCGCCTGTTTTACGGTCGAGGACAGACCCTTGGCCTCAAGCCGCGAGTAGATGAACGGCTTGAAAAGTTCGAGCGCCATCTTCTTCGGCAGGCCGCACTGGTGCAGCTTCAACTCGGGGCCGACGACGATGACCGAGCGGCCGGAGTAGTCCACGCGCTTGCCCAGCAGGTTCTGGCGGAACCGTCCCTGCT
>CAIXBE010000267.1 GCA_903917595.1 uncultured Rhodobacterales bacterium | reverse complement strand
GTTCTTTCCCGCCGATCCAAACGAATTTACAGCGATGTCCGACAGGCTGCTTGGGCCCGCGATAACTCGCGTTCCCTGCAGTTGGGCAGACATCATGTCAAAGGCGATTCCTGCAAGACTCAAGCCTCCGAATGCTTCTTCCCCAATTCCGGAGTTGTTGATCAGGCGAGTCTTGTTGTTCTGCTGGACAGCCCAGACGTTGGCGTGATCAACGCCGGCAATCGCCATTTCCTCAACCATCTCCACCATTGAATCGAACTGCTTCAATCCCTGTTCGCCCGCATTGCGGGCGGCAACATTCCATTCGGTGACATACAGTCTGGGATCCGCGAAGCCCGACGTTGCTGCGGCCATTTTCTTCCAGACTTCAAAGGGCTGGTATACCCAACCTGAAATCTGAGAGTCGTTCCCGGTCAGGTAGCGGTGTGCAAGGATGCCATCAACCGCCGCACGGGATTCCGGCGTGCTGAATTGATCAAAGATCAGCTTTGTCGTTGCAACAAGGTCTCCACTGTAGTCTTCGGTCGGGGCTCTCCCTTCCGGTGTGCACCATTCAGCTTCACCGCCCGGGCCGACTTGAATGACCACATCCGGATTGGTGCCCTGAGTGGCAGGGACGCTTGCATTGAAGTCCTTTATTTCTTCTTGAACCACAACTGCGAGATAGGCAGCTACGCGACCATACTCCACCGCAGACATTCGAAAGCCAAAGATGCGGGAATTGTCCACAAACCATTCATTGCCAATTTCGAATGCAGAAACATTAACTCCCTTGTCCTTTGCCTCAGAAAGGACGAACTGCACGTATCCTCGCAGATCGTTTTCGTAGGCTGTGTCAATCGTTCTGTTACCCGTAGCATCCGGGCTCTCACTCAAGAACCGATAGGTCGGAAGTACAATAGTTGCGGAAGATCCAATTTCTCCGGCAAAGTCCAGAAAGCTGGAAATTCCGACATTGGCTTCACGCGGGGTCCCATTGATATCTGAAAAATCGTGGTCAAGCGAATTTGGGTTCGCAAGATCCAGATTGACCTCGGTTATTGTCCCGCCGGGATAGCGCATTGTTCCCAAATTGACTTCTTCTGCGAAGGACTCATAGGTATTCGAAATGGTTCCAGCTTCCTGACCGCCGTCGCGATCAAAAAGGAAATTCGCCCCGAAAATATTCTTGGTGATCGCATCACTTGCATACTGGATTGATCCAGTCAGGCCGGGAAGAAGAAGTTTTGCCATCATGTCCCCCAATTCACTTGATTTCGGTACTTGGGCTGAAACTCACAACCATACAAGTTGCGCAGTGCAACTTTTTTGGGCCGGCGTCAAAATCTTCTTATGACATCGCAAAAGGTCATGTGTTTGACCGCTCGCCAGCTGATTCCGGTCACTTCTGGCGCCACATATCGCACTGATCTTCCCCTGTTGCTTCCTGACGAACTGGAGAGACTACGCTGGCTCGCAGTAGACCATCTTGCCACTATTCAGTCAACAATCCGAATGTGCCTTGATCTGAGTCAATCACCCGTCAAAGCCTTGATTTTGAACGCCTGTCTGGCGTGAATATCGACATCTCGTGCGAAGCTAGTGAATGATGCGGTGGGTCAGATATGAATGACGGCTAAAGTCCCGCTCTGCATGATTCGCGCTGGATAGCCAGCTTCGTCCGCAGACTGTTTCAGGTGCCGGTCTGGCAAGCGTTCCGGATTAAAGGGAGGGGTAGCCCTGGACATGAGTGTCTGTGTGTCAGCTTAGGCTGCGTCAGTTCACGGGGTTACGCAACGAAGTCGTGGGAGTTTTCCGGCCGCTAAGGTTGATGCCCTGACCAGCGCCAGGATTAAAAGGGCGTGACGGACGGGGATTTCCCATATTCTCAATAGTGGCACGTCGCCCGACAATCAGCATCGAGGGTCGTTCCTCGGGTACGTTTTGGCTTGTCAGGGACGCAATCGCGCCCGACTTTCGACGGGGGACGTATGGCGGTCTTGGCCCTGCATGCAACAATCGGAGCGTGAGAATTCCCGCCAAGGGCGGCTTGACTGCAAGCGCTTCGCTTCTTCGCCAGATCAGCCGCAATTTTCGCGACCTTGGAACACTAAAGCCAAACGAAACGTGGCCTGAAGGAACGGCTTCCAAGCACCAAGATGGCCAGACCGAGCAGGTTGAGGCTTATGTTGATTTTCCTGACGCAGCCACACTGAAAAGGGCCTTGGGGTATCCTTCAGCCACGCGAGAAAATCGTTACGTCTGTGTAATGCCCAAGGTGAACCCATTGGAACTATTGGGTCGCCTTGATTTATCCATTGTGGGCAGGTTCAGGCTGCGATTTCGTTCGGGACGATGAAATCGACGGTCACCCCGGTTCCAAAGGCGAGCTGCCCCCAGTCAGCCAGATCGAAGTCGACAACCAGCGTCGCCCCGGTCGGATAGCGGGCGAAATCCGGGCCGACAGGCGCGTGGGCGACCAGCCGGGCCGCAAACTCGGCGATGCCGGGGTTGTGGCCGATCATCATCACGGTATCGGCCGTTGCATGGCGCAGGACCGCCATCATCACATCCGGCCCCGCATGATACAGTGCGGGCTTCAGTTCCAGCACCGGTGCGCCTGGCAAGGCGGGGGCGATCCCGGAAAAGGTCTTGCGGGTCCGCAAGCTGTCGGAGCAAAGAACCTCGCCCGGAACATAGTCGCGGCTGGCCAGCCATTGGCCCAGGTCCGCCGCCGCCGCCTTGCCGCGTTCGTTCAGCGGGCGGTCGTGGTCCGGGGTCAGCGGATCGTCCCAAGAGGATTTTGCGTGCCGAGTCAGGATCAACCGCTTCATTTGTGGAATTGCCTCATGTGATGGGCCGACTGTTCAGGCAGTCTTGCATAGGCTTGGCTCACGGGGCAAGCGCGGCGAACCAGACAACCGCCGGTCATGCAGTCTTTCCCACCCGGCTGGTCCAGAAAGGCGTGGCAGCGTGGCAGATCATAGCCCGCATCCGTCAGCGCGCCCGTGGGGCAGGCGGCCTTGCAGGGGGCGGCGCAACCATCGCAGGGGCGCTGGGCCGGGGGTGGAACCTCGACCATCGCCTTCAACGCGAGCGCACCGCGAAAGCTGACCATCAGCCCCTGACCCGCATGAACCAGCAGCCGCACCGGGCTTTCCCAGACCTGCCCGGTCCGAAGCGCCCAGCGGTAGAACGAATGATACGGCGGCCCGCCAAAGGGAAACAGCGCCTTGGCCCCCAGATCGCAGGCCATTTGTCCGATCACCCGGCGTGACCAGCGGTCGACGGGGTCGGGCTGCCTGTCCTGCCATTCCGGCTGAGTGGTCAGGTGCGGCCAGAAGCCGGGCTCGGCCGGCCCAAGCATCAGCAGGGTCCGTGTGCCCGCAGGTAAGCCGTCCTCATCCTCGGCGACCGTGAAACCGCCCAGCACCTCCAGCCGCGCCTCGGCCAGCCGAAGTGTCAGCGCCGAAATGGAAGCCACAGCGCCCAGCCCAACCTTGCGGGTTTGTCGTCCTGCCATTCCAGCCCCACCGTCATTGCGTCATGACCACCCTTTGGTTCTGGCACATAGGTCCGGAAAATGCGGTCCCAAAGCGACAGGGCAAAGCCATAATTGCTGTCATGTTCGTCCCGCAGAACCGAGTGGTGGACGCGGTGCATATCGGGCGTGACCAGCACCAGTCGGACCGCCCGGTCCAGCCAGCCGGGCAGACGCAGGTTGGCATGGTTGAACATCGCAGTCGCGTTCAGCGTGATCTCGAACAGGATCACCGCCAGAACCGAGGGGCCAAGCAGATAGACCAGCCCGACCTTCAGCGCCGCTGAGGCGACGATCTCGACCCGGTGAAAGCGCAGCGCCGTGGTCACGTCAAAATCGCGGTCGGCGTGGTGGACGCGGTGGAACCGCCAGAACAGCGGCACCTTGTGGGTGATCAGATGCTGGGTCCAGATTGCAAGGTCAAAGGCAAGTACAGCCAGCACCAGTTCGGCCGAGACCGGCCAGTCCAGCCGGTTGAACAGCCCGAACCCCTGCGCTGAAGCATCCGCCGCCGCTGCAACCGCAAGGATCGGCAGGGCAAACGCCACCGCCCGGACCGCCAGACTGTCGATCACCACCAGCGCGAGATTTGTCGTCCAACGGTGCGAGCGGGGCTGGACCAGCGCCCGCCGCGGTGCCCGGTGTTCAAGCGCCATCAGAAGGCCAAGGACACCAAGAAACACCCCAAGGCGTATCGCAAGCTCGTTGGCCATTTGCCCTGATCCTCACATGAAACCTTAAACTAAGGACGGTCCGGGCGGTTTTCCAGCGCGCAAATCTTTTCGAAAAGATTTGCAAAAACCTTCGAAGGCTTTTGGGCCTTTAACGCCGGGCGTGCGGCTTGACCCTTGGCTCGGTTGACCGGATCTGGCTGCCGGCTCCATGGTCCGTGAACAGCTCCAGCAGGCAGGCATTCGGCACCTTGCCGTCCAGGATCGTCACCGCCCGGGTCCCGGCCTCGATGGCCATCAGCGCGGTTTCGGTCTTGGGAATCATCCCACCCGAGATCACCCCGTCTTTCGTCATCTGGCGGATCTCGTCCGGGGTGATCTGGGTCATCACCTCTCCCGCCGCGTTCTTCACTCCCGGCACGTCGGTCAGCAGCAGCAGACGGTCGGCCTGCAGCGCACCTGCAATCGCCCCGGCAGCGGTATCGCCGTTCACGTTGAAGGTCTCGTTGTCCTTCATGCCCGTGGCGACCGGCGCCACCACCGGAATGATACCCGCGTTGTAAAGATCACGCAGCACCTGGACGTTCATTTCGACCGGGCGGCCGACAAAGCCCAGTTCAGGGTCGTCGGCGACGCAAACCATCAGGTCGTCGTCCTTGCCGGAAATCCCCACCGCGCGGCCACCCGCATCCATGATCGCCTGCACGATCCGCTTGTTCACGAGGCCGGACAGGACCATCTCGACCACCTCGACCGTGGCCTTGTCAGTCACCCGTTTGCCGCGCACGAATTCCGACTTGATGCCCAGCTTGGTCAGCATCTCGTTGATCATCGGACCGCCGCCATGGACCACAACCGGATGCACGCCGACCTGCCGCATCAGCACGATGTCGCGGGCAAATTCGGCCATCGCGGCATCATCGCCCATGGCGTTGCCGCCGAATTTCACGACTACCACGGCCCCTTCGAACCGCTGCAAATAGGGCAGGGCCTCGGACAGCATCTTGGCGGTGGTAATGGCGTCGGACATGGTCAGGGTCTGCTGCTTCATGGGGGGCCTCCAAGGTATACTGCCGCATAAGACTTTTCCCAACCCCTGCCAAGCCTTGCCTTCCCCGCCCGCAAGCGTAGCCTGCCTTGCGAAGGAGACCGCAAGATGTCCGAACAGAAAACCCTTGTCCTGACCGGAGCCAGCCGGGGGATCGGCCATGCCACCGTCAAGCGCTTTTCGGCCGAGGGCTGGCGCGTCCTGACCTGCTCGCGCCAGCCGTTCGATCCACGCTGCCCCTGGCCGGGGGGCGAGGACAACCATATCGAGATTGATCTTGCCGATCCGAACAAGACCATTGCCGCCATCGAGACGATCAAGGCCAAGGTTGGCGGGCGCATCCATGCGCTGGTCAACAATGCCGGGATCAGCCCGAAAGGCCCGGGCGGCGCGCGGCTGGACACGATGACGACCGACCTGCGCACCTGGGGCCATGTCTTTCATGTGAACTTCTTTGCCCCCGTCATTCTGGCGCGGGGGCTGAAGGATGAACTGACGGCGACCAAGGGGGCAATCGTCAATGTGACCTCGATTGCCGGGGTAAAGGTGCATCCCTTTGCCGGGGCGGCCTATGCCACGTCAAAGGCGGCGCTCGCGGCACTCACCCGCGAGATGGCGCATGATTTCGGTCCCTATGGCGTGCGGGTGAACGCGATTGCGCCGGGTGAGGTGGAAACCGCGATCCTGTCGCCTGGAACCGACAAGATCGTGGAAAAGCTGCCGATGCAGCGGTTGGGCCAGCCGAAGGAAGTGGCGGATGTGATCTGGTTTTTGTGTTCGGACCAGTCGTCCTACATTTCAGGCGCCGAGATCGAGGTGAACGGCGCGCAGCACGTCTGACGGCCCGCAAGGGCTTGATGTGCGGCCAGTCTTTGCCTTGCCATGCTGATCGGGCATAAAGGGGCATCCACCGGGGCCTTGCCATGCTTGATGACCGTGACGACGACATCCACCCGCTGTTCCACGGCGCACCGCAGGGACTTGAATTTCGCAAGCTGCGCAAGCGCTGGTCGGGCAGGTGCGGGAGGCGATCCAAACTTACGGCATGGCCCGGGCGGGGGATCGCTGGCTGATCTGCCTGTCGGGCGGCAAGGACAGCTATACCTTGCTGGCCATCCTGCACGAGTTGAAATGGCGCGGCCTGTTGCCGGCTGATCTTCTGGCCTGCAATCTGGATCAGGGTCAGCCCGGCTTTCCCGCGACGGTGCTTCCGGAGTTTCTGACCCGGATGCAGGTTCCGCACCGCATCGATTATCAGGACACCTATTCGGTGGTGATCGACAAGATCAAACCCGGCGGAACCATGTGCAGCCTTTGTTCGCGCCTGCGTCGCGGCAACCTCTATCGCATCGCGCGCGAAGAGGGCTGTTCGACCGTCGTCCTTGGTCATCACCGCGATGACATTCTGGAAACCTTCTTCATGAACCTCTTTCACGGCGGTCGCCTTGCCAGCATGCCACCGCGTCTTTTGAACGAAGACGGCGACCTGTTTGTCGCCCGCCCACTTGCACTTGTTGCCGAGGCGGACTGTGCGGCCTTTGCCAGCGCCATGGGCTACACGATCATTCCCTGCGACCTTTGCGGCAGCCAAGAAGGGCTACAGCGGGCGCAAGTCAAAAAGCTTCTGGACGATTGGGAGACGCGCAGTCCCGGCCGGCGGCAGGTGATGTTCCGGGCGCTGACCAATGTCCGGCCCTCGCATCTGGCCGATCCAGGGTTGTTCGATTTTGCCGGACTTACGGCCGAACTGGCTGCCGCTCTGATAGACCGTGAAAATTCTTCGCAACTTTCGGCTGAGCGTTAAGGAACTGAACAGGAACACCGGCCTAGCCTGACACTGGTTCATGGGCCACAGGCCCGTCAGGTGCGGGGTGTCAGGATGTCGCCAGGGTCTTTGCGGATGGCCGCGCAGTTGCGCCGCCCCGGGCTTGCGGTCAGTCTTTCGGGGCTGGCTCTTGCGGTCTACTGGATGGCCGGGGAACTGGCGCTACTGGCGCTGTCGGCAGGCTTTCCGTTGGCGTTTCTGCTGGCTGGACGGCTTTTGCCGGGCGTCCCTGTGGCGGCGGTGTCCGATCAGGTGATCGACCGGCTGGACGCGGTCCTGCAGGACCGGACGCAAGGCCCAAATCAGACCGGCTGTTTCGTTTTGCAGTTCGACGATCCGTCCTGGCTGTGTGACCGGCACGGCCGCACCCGCCAGTCCGAGATTCTGGCGGCCTGCATCGGCGGGATTCGCGGCGCGATGCGACCCGGAGACATGCTTTTCCCGTTAGAAGACGGCAGCCTTGTCGTGGTGCTGGCACCGTCGCAACGTCTTGATCTTGAAGGGATGGTGCGCATTGCCGGCCGGCTGCAACTGGTGGTGCAGCAGCCAATGGCGCTCGCCGACGGGTCGGTGCATGTTACCTGCTGCATCGGTTTTTGCCATGCCAGGCAACTGGCAACGCAAAGCGGCCGCGCGCTGCTTGAGGCCGCGCAGGTCGCCGTGGACGAAGCCTTGCGTCACCGCCCCGGGGCGCTCCGGTCTTACACCGACGAACTTGCCCTGACGCGCTATGCCCGGGACATCCTGCGCAAGGGCTTTGCCAGCGCGGTCGACGCTGGCCAGATCCGCGCCTATTTCCAACCGCAACTGTCCACCGACAGTGGTGAGGTATCCGGGGTCGAGGCGCTGGCCCGTTGGCACCATCCCGAACGTGGCTGCCTGCCACCCGGCGAATTCCTTCCGGCGCTGGAAGGCACGGACTTGATGAAGCTTCTTGGCCGCGAGATGCTGAACCAATCGCTTGCTGCTCTGTCGGCCTGGGACCGGGCCGGCTTGCGGGTGCCTACGGTTGCGGTCAATTTCTCGACCCAGGATCTGCGTGATCCGCAGTTTCCCGAACAGCTTGCCTGGGCGCTAGACCGCCATGATCTGCCACCCTTGCGCCTGACGGTCGAGGTGCTGGAATCGGTGGTCGCCGGGCTGGAAGATGACATCATCACCCGCAACATTGCCCGCGTCACGGCCATGGGATGTGGTGTCGATCTGGACGACTTCGGCACCGGTAATGCGTCAATCACCGCGATCCGCAGCTTTGCCCCGCGCCGGTTGAAGATCGACCGCAGTTTTGTGCGCGGCGTCGATCATGCTCGTGACCAGCAGAAACTGGTCACCGCCGTCTTGTCACTGGCCGAACAACTGGGGCTGGAGACCCTGGCCGAAGGGGTCGAGACCCAAGCAGAACACGCAATGCTGGCGCAACTTGGATGCGGCCATGTTCAGGGCTTTGTCATCGCCAGACCGCTGCCCCCGGACGAGGTGATGGGCTGGTTGATCCAGCATCGTGAACGGTTGGCTAAAGCTCTGCGGATCAATATGCCCGCCCGCCAGCCGTGACCCTCATTTGGCCTTGCTCTTGCCCCTCACACACCAGCGCAAGCAGACAGATCGGGGTGCGATGCCCGGTCCTGCGCACGGGGTCGCGGCTCCCCATCATCGGCAGCCTATGCCTTCGCAAGGGCGGGCAAAGGTCGAAACCGCTTGACCTTTGCCCGCCCCTGTCGTTGAAGCACCGCTGATCCCGATGCACTTAACGGTGGCTGCCCATGGAAGAACCGAACAACAAGAACCTGATCCTTGCGATGGTTCTAAGCGCCCTGGTGATGGGTGTCTGGCTGATCCTCTTCCCGCAACCGGTGCCGTCGGTTGCGACAACCGATCCCGCGCCCCTGGTTGCCGAAGCTGATGCATCCGGGACCACCGATCCTGTGACCGGTCAGCCCGAAGTCGCCCCAGTCCCCGAATCAGCACGTCTGACGATCGAGACCGGACGGCTTTCCGGGTCGATTGCGTTGCGTGGCGGCCGGATCGACGACCTTTCCCTGACCGAGTATCGCGAAACTCAGGATGCAGGCTCGGACAACGTCCGGCTTCTGTCGCCCTATGGCGAGACCAAACCCTACTACGCGTTGTTCGGCTGGGTTCCCGCCGGGTCGCTGACCTTTGATGACGTTCCGGGTCCCGGTACCGAATGGACCGCTGCCGCCGATGCAAAACTTGCGCCGGGAAAGCCGGTCACGCTACGCTGGGAAAATGGCAAGGGCCTGATCTTCCTGCGCGAAATCTCGGTGGACGAGAACTACCTTTTCACCGTCACCGAGACGGTCGAAAATACCGGCAGCGGCGATGTCACGTTGGCGTCCTACGGTCAGATCGCGCGCCATGGCCTGCCCGGTGACCTGCAGAACATCTTTGTCGTTCACGAAGGCACCATCCGCCGCACTGACGGCGAGATTACCGAAACCGATTACGCCGATATCCCGGAGCTTGCCGTTGTCGAGCGTGAGGCTACCCCCGCCGAAGTGATCGACGCCGCCACCGATGGCTGGATCGGCTTTACCGACCACTACTGGATGACCGTGCTGATCCCCGAACAGGGCAAGGCGCACACCCAGGTCACCAAATATGTCGCCAAGAACGACATCTACCAGACCGAGGTCCGCAATCCTGCGATCACGGTCGCGGCTGGTGCGAAGGCGACGACCACGACACGCCTGTTTGTGGGTGCCAAGGAATGGGCAACCATCCGCGCCTATGAAAACGAGGGCGGGATCCCCGGTTTCATCGATTCGATCGACTGGGGCTGGTTCTATTTCCTGACCAAGCCGATCTTCGCGGTGCTGCACTGGCTGCACGGCCTGATCGGCAACATGGGTCTGGCAATCATTGCGCTTACCTTCATCCTGAAGCTTCTGGTTCTGCCGCTGGCCTACAAATCCTATGTCTCGATGGCGCGGATGAAGGAACTACAGCCCGAGATGGAGGCCCTGAAAGAGCGCGTCGGCGACGACAAGCAAAAGCTGCAGCGCGAAATGATGCAGCTTTACAAGGACAAGAAGGTGAACCCGGCCGCAGGCTGTTTGCCGATCCTGATCCAGATCCCGATTTTCTTCAGCCTGTACAAGGTGATCTACGTCACCATCGAACTGCGTCATGCCGCGTTCTTCGGGTATTTTCAAGACCTGTCCGCGCCTGACCCCAGCTCGATCATGAATCTCTTCGGCCTTCTGCCCTTTGCAGGCCCCGCGCCGCACACCCTGATGGCCACGATCTTCCTTGGCATCCTGCCGCTGATCCTTGGCATCACCATGTGGATGCAGCAAAAGCTGAACCCCGCACCCACCGATCCGGTACAGGCCTCGATCTTCGCCTGGATGCCCTGGGTGTTCATGTTCATGATGGGGTCGTTCTCCAGCGGTCTGATTGTCTACTGGATCACGAACAACACGATCACGTTCAGCCAGCAGTATCTGATCATGCGCAGTCACGGCCATCGGCCGAATGTATTTGGAAATATCCGCAGTAGCTTGCGCAAGAAGGCACCTGCGCAGGTTGTCGAAAAGCCGGGCAAGGCCGGAAAAAAGTGAACCGGCTGACCCGGATCACCCGGCACCCGATCAAGGGACACGGACGCGAGGACCTCGCGTCCGTTTTGCTTATCCCGGGGGCCTGCCTGCCCTGGGACCGGCATTGGGCTGTCGCGCATGATGCCGCGCGTCTGACGGAGGGCTGGAGCCCGCCCGTCAACTTTGCCCGGACAGCGAAAGCTCCGGATCTGATGGCCATCAATTCGACCCTGAACGAGGCGACTGGCGAGGTCGTCCTGTCCCATCCGACGCGAGGCGAGATCACCTTTCGCCCGGACGACGTCGCCGATCTGCCGCGGTTTCTGGACTGGGTCCTGCCGCTGAACCCGCCCAACCGCGCGCTTCCGGACCGTATCGTGAGCCGGGGCCCGGGCATGACCGAAAGCGATTATCCATCGGTGTCCGTGCTGTCGGAAACCTCTCTTGGCGCGTTGTCGCAACAGATGGGAACACCCCTCTCGCCGCACCGATTCCGGGGCAACCTGTGGCTTGACGGCGCAGAGCCCTTTGCCGAGCTTGACTGGATCGGCCGCAGCATCCGCATCGGCGAGGCGGTACTGCAGATAAAGGAACGGACTGCCCGTTGCCCTGCGACCCACGCCAACCCAATGACCGGTCTGCGCGACGCCGATCCTCCTGGCGCGCTGCAGCGCGGATTTGGCCATCAGGATTTCGGCGTATATGCCGTGGTGATCAAAGGCGGCCGCATCGCCACAGATGATGAATGGACCCTGGCATGAAAATGACCTTCCAGCTTGCCGCCGATCCGGTGGACGAGGATCGCGAGCAGGGCCGGCTGCTGTTCGCCGGGCCGGTTGATTTTCTGAAGGGCGTCGTCACGATGGCAGGCATGCCGCCCGCTGACCGGCTGGAAGTGTGCTTTGCAGGTAGGTCAAACGTTGGTAAATCAAGCCTGATCAACGCCTTGACCGGGCGGAAGTCCTTGGCGCGGGCGTCGAACACGCCCGGTCGCACACAAGAGATCAACTTCTTCACCTTAGGTGACAGTCGCTATCTGGTGGACCTTCCCGGCTATGGCTATGCCGAGGCTCCGGTTGCGGTGGTGGCAAAGTGGCAGGCGCTGCTCAAGCAATATCTGGCCGGTCGTCAGACCCTGCGCCGGGTCTTTGTTCTGATCGACGCGCGGCACGGCATCAAGGCGGTAGACGCCGAGATCCTGTCGCTGCTTGACCGGTCGGCTGTCACGTTTCAGGTGGTCCTGACCAAGGTTGACAAGATTCTGCGCCATGAACGTGAAGCGGTGATCGAGCAGGTCAAGGGGGCTTTGGCCAGCCACCCCGCCGCGTTTTCCGAGCTTGTCGTGACCAGTTCCGAAAAAGGCGAAGGGATCGAGACTTTGCGCGCGATCATCGCCACGCTGGTCTGACCCAGGTCCCCCGGCGCTAAAGTTGCGCGTCGTGATCCGGGTCTGCGCCCGGCACCGGGTCATAGCCGCTGCCACCCCAGGGATGACAGCGGCAGATGCGATGCGCGGTCAGATAGCTGCCCTTCACCCCGCCATGCCGCGACAGCGCCTCAAGTGCATAGGCGGAACAGGTCGGCTGATAGCGGCAACCGTGGCCGACCCAGGGCGACAGGATCAACCTATAGGCCCGGACGGGCAGGGCTACCAGATGCGCCAGTGGGGTCATGGTTTGGGCCGATGCACGCTGCGCAGCGCCTGCGCCAGATCGGCCGCAAGGTCGGTAAAGGCCCGGCTGACGGTTTCATTCGGGCGGGCCACAAGAACGTAATCCCAGCCGGGGCGCGACTGCAGCGGCAAGCCTGCCTGAGCAAGCGCCCGCAACCGCCGCTTGGCGCGATTGCGCAGTACGGCGTTGCCGATCTTCTTGGAAGCGGTAAAGCCGACGCGGACAAGGCCAACCCCGTCGGCCCGGTCCCGTGCCTGCAGCAGGAACCCGTTGGTTCCCTGCCGACGCGCCGAGGCGGCCTTGAGAAAATCAGCCCGCTTGCGCATCACGCAAAAGGAAACCGCCGGAGACGCGGCGGGCAGTTCGACATTGCTGCCTTGGCCCACGCTCTCCGGCGGTGTCATCTTGTCACCCAAGTCCCCGAAAGGAGAACGGTTCAGGCGGACAGCTTGTGACGGCCCTTGGCCCGGCGTGCTGCCAGAACAAGGCGGCCGTTTTTGGTAGCCATGCGCGCACGAAAGCCGTGACGGCGCTTGCGAACCAGGTTCGACGGTTGAAAAGTGCGCTTCATCGCGGTCTCCATCAGGCACCCCGAACCAAAAGGATTCGAGGATCAAATCTAGAAGCCCGTCCTTTACGGGTGGTCGCAGGCCAAGTCAACGCGATCAGCACGATTTACCTGCAACATTTCCGGGGGACCGGCGAGGAATTGTTTCAGCGGGTCACTTCGCGCCCTGTTTCCGATCAATGCGCCGTGACAGGCCTGTCAAACCCGGCCCGCCTGGGCCATGTTCGGTCCCATCGCCCAAGGAAGCCGAACCAAATGCCGGAGCAAACCGCCCAGAGCGTCGAACCGCGGTCCGGATGGCTGCGCAAGCTGCCGTTTCTGGTCATCATCACGGCTGCAATTCTGGGCGCTGTGTTGCTGCGTGACCAGTTGGGGTTCGATGCGCTGGCCCGGCACCGCGACGTACTGATCGGTTATCGCGACGCCCATTTTCTGTTGACCGTGGTCGGGTTTGTCACCGCCTATACGGTGATCGTCGGCCTAAGCCTGCCGGGGGGCACGGTGGCAAGTCTGGCGGGTGGATTCCTGTTCGGGCTGTTCCCAGGCGTGCTGTTCAATATCCTTGGGGCCGGGACGGGTGCCGTTCTGGTCTTTCTGGCCGCGCGTGCCGGCTTCGGTGCCGCACTTTCCGCCCGGATTGCAGCCGCTGGCGGCGGGGCGGCGCGACTGCAGGCGGGGTTGCGCGAAAATGAATGGTCGGTCCTGTTCCTGATGCGGTTGGTACCGGTCGTGCCGTTCTTTCTGGCCAACCTTATCCCCGCCTTTGTCGGGACCAGCCTCTGGCGCTATGCGATCACGACCTTTGTCGGCATCATTCCGGGGGCATTGGTCTTTACCTCGGTCGGTTCCGGACTGGGCGAGGTCTTTGCCAAGGGCGAGGCGCCCGATCTTGGGATCATCTTCACAGCGCCGATCCTGGGGCCTCTTCTGGGGCTTGCGGCGCTTGCGGCCTTGCCGATGCTGATCAAAGCCCTGTGGAAAGGAAACTGAGATGCCGCCGATCCTGACCGATATTTGCGTGATCGGGGCCGGGTCCGGTGGATTATCGGTGGCAGCCGGCGCTGTGCAGATGGGCGCGCGCGTCGTCTTGATCGAAGCGGGCGAGATGGGTGGCGACTGTCTGAATACGGGCTGCGTGCCGTCCAAGGCGCTTTTGGCAGCGGCCAAGGCGGCCGAGGCGCAGCGCAAGGGCTTTGCCGGCATTGCCCCGGCCACACCTCAAATCGATTTCGCGGCCGTCAAGGATCATGTCGCCGCCGTGATCGCGCAGATCGCCCCGGTTGACAGCCAGGAGCGGTTCGAGGGCCTTGGCTGCACCGTGATCCGCGCCTTCGCCCGCTTTACATCCCCGCGCGAGGTCGAGGCCGGTGGGCAGCTGATCCGGGCGCGGCGGTTCGTGATCGCGACCGGCTCGCGCCCCTTTGTCCCGCCGATTTCCGGGATCGACACGGTGCCCTATCTGACCAACGAGACGATCTTTGGCCTGCTGGAACGGCCGGGGCATCTGATCGTGATCGGGGGCGGGCCAATCGGGATGGAGATGGCACAGGCGCATCGGCGGCTGGGCTGTGCTGTAACGGTGATCGAGGCCGGTCGCGTGCTGGGTCGCGAAGACCCTGAGCTAGCCGCTGTCGTGGTGGATGCGCTGAAAGCGGAAGGGATTGCGCTGGTCGAAGGTCAGCCGGTGGTGCGCCTGACCGGAACCGATGGTGCGGTCGAGGTGACGCTGGGCGACGGGACAGCGTTAAAGGGCACGCATCTTTTGCTGGCCGTGGGCCGCAAGGTCGCACTAGACGGGATGGGGCTGGATGCGGCAGGGGTGGCACACACGGCCAAAGGTGTCACGGTTGACGCGCGGCTGCGCAGTTCCAACCGCAGGATTTTTGCGGTCGGTGACGCGGCGGGGGGCCTGCAGTTTACCCATGTCGCGGGTTGGCATGCCGGGATCGTGATCCGGCAGGCGGTTCTGGGCCTTCCCGCCCGCGCCGATCCCGGCGCCATTCCCCGCGCCACCTATACCGACCCGGAATTGGCCCAGGTTGGTCTGACCGAAGCCGAGGCAAGCGCCCTTCACGGACCCGCCCTGACCGTGGTGCGCGCCGAATTTGGCCACAACGACCGGGCCATCACCGAGGCCAAGGCCACGGGCCTGATCAAGGTCATGGTGGTCAAGGGCCGTCCGGTCGGGGCGTCGATCGTCGGGCCACAAGCGGGTGAGCTGATCGCGCTTTGGGCGCTGGTGCTTTCGGCCCGGCTGAAGATGTCGGCGGTGGCGGGAATGGTCGCGCCCTATCCGACCTTGGGCGAAGTGTCGAAACGCGCCGCAGGTGCCTATTTTTCCCCTCAACTCTTTGCTAATCCTGTGCTGAAGTGGATCGTGCGGTTTGTGCAGCGAATGATTCCGTAGGTGCGTGCCGGAATGGGTGAGACTGTCAGACGGCGAAGCTTCCTTAACACCCTGTCGGGGCGCTTCCTGATCCTGACCGTGGTTTTTGTGATGCTGGCCGAAGTGCTGATCTTCGTGCCGTCCATTGCCCGCTTTCGTGCTGACTTCATGCTGACCCGGCTGAAGCAGGCGCAGATCGCGGCGCTGACCCAACTTGCGACCGAAGACATGATCATGCCGGAGCTTGAGGCCGAGCTTCTGGCCAATGCCGAGGTGTTCAACGTCGTTCTGCGCCGCGATGACGTGCGGCAACTGGTCCTGTCCTCGCCGCTGCCGGGCGAGATCAGCGATACCTTTGATCTGCGGATGGCTGGCCCGTGGGAGTTGATCCGCGACGCCTTTGCCTGCCTACTGGACGGTGAAAACCGGATCATCCGGGTGATCGGTAATCCGGTGCAGGACGCGGGCACCCTGATCGAGGTGACCATGGAGTCGCGCCCCATGCGCGACGCGATGGTGGATTACGGCCTGCGCATCCTTGCCCTGTCGGCGCTGATCTCCGTGGTCACGGCGTTCCTGTTGTTCTTTGCGGTGCAGCGCCTGCTGGTCCTGCCGATCCGCCGGGTGGTGCGGCACATGCAGACCTATGCCGAAGCCCCCGAAGACGCGCGCCGGGTGATCGAACCCAATGCCGACGTCGAAGAACTTCGTGCTGCCGAACAGGCGCTGAAGTCAATGCAGATGCAGCTAACCGGGGCCCTGCGGCAGAAAGAGCGTCTGGCGCAGCTTGGCGGGGCGGTTGCAAAGATCAGCCACGATCTGCGCAACATCCTGACTACCGCGCAGCTGTTTGCCGACCGGATCGAAGGCAGCGCCGACCCGGTGGTGGCGCGCACCGCGCCAAAGCTGGTCAACTCGATCAGCCGGGCGGTGTCCTTGTGCGAATCGACGCTGGCCTTTGGCAAGGCCGAGGAACCGCCGCCGCAACTGCGCCGCCTGAACCTGGCGCATCTGGCCGCCGAAGTGGCCGAGGGCGAGGGGTTGGGGACCGATACCCAGATCACCTGCCTGAACGACATCCCGCCCGGCCTGACCGTCCGCGCCGATGGCGAGCAGATTTACCGCGTCCTATCTAATCTTGTCCGTAACGCCCGGCAGGCAATCGAGGCGACCGGTCAGCCCGGCACGATCGAACTTTCGGCCGGCGAGGAAGAGGGCGAATGGTGGGTCCGGGTTGGCGACACTGGCCCCGGCTTGCCCGCGCGCGCGCGCGAGCATCTGTTTTCGGCGTTTCAGGGCGGCGTGCGCAAGGGCGGCACCGGTCTGGGTCTGGTGATCGCCGCCGAACTGGTGCGCGGCCATGGTGGCCGGCTGGAGCTGATGCGCAGCGATGACGACGGGACCGAGTTCATGATCCACCTGCCGAAAGGCAATGCTGGCACCGAGCCGTGATTTCGCCCTTGCATTGCCCCCCTCGCGCGGCTACATCGCCCCTCAATGTGGACCCATAGCTCAGCTGGATAGAGCATCAGACTACGAATCTGAGGGTCGGGCGTTCGAATCGCTCTGGGTCCACCACTTTCCCCCTATCGGTATATCGTTGCCCAACTGGCTTGCGAACTGCAGCCCGCTGTCGCCGTTTCGGCGCATGACTGCGGTCTGACAGGCTTGCTTGAGGCGGTCTGGCGCGGTTACGCCTCGACAAGAAACCGTTGCGACAGGGGCAGGGACGCGGCGCCGAGGGTGCGGGCCAGATGGCCCATGCTGCCTTCGATAACCTGCGGCACGTCGATACCCGCGAAGTCCAGCGCCGATACCGCCTTCAGGACGGCCTCTGTCAGGTCATGACGCCAGACGGCTGGCAGCCAGCCGTCGATCATGACGGCCTTAAGTTCGGTCGTGGCCGTGGCGCATAGCGTAGCGTGGGCGATGCCACCCGCCGCGGCCTGTATCCAACTTTGCTTGAGGTCGTCGGGAACCTGCCAGTCTTCGGCGCGGTCCCAGATCTGGTTGGCGGCAAGCCCGCGCCCGATCATCATGCGTTCCAGCCCGGCCAGCGAGCCGACGGTGATCAGCTGCCGCATCTTGCCATCAGGACCGGGCACCGGCATCGACCCGATGGCAGCGGCGTTGCCAGAGGGGCCGGTGTGCAGCTTTCCGTTCAGGACCAGTCCGCCACCGATAAAATGGGCGATGAAGACATACAGAAAGTCGCTTGGCCGGTCTTCGCTGCCAAAGACCAGCTCGGCGCTGCAGGCAGAGGTGGCGTCGTTCTGGACCCAGGTCGGCAGGCCGGACAGGGCAGCGACCTCGGCCTGGATGTCGCGGTCGCGCCAGGCGTCCATCTCGGACTGCGGCGCGCCGACATAGGTGGCCCAGTTCCACAGCTGGAAGGGCATGGCGATGCCGATCCCGCCGATCCGCCCTCGCAGTCGTTCGGGCAAAACCGCCGCGACCTTTGGCAAGGCAGCGGTCACGAACCTCATAACCGCATCCGGCGTCGGGTAGGGATAGGTATTGCGTTCAACCGCGATGCTGCGACCAAGAAAATCGACCAGCATCAGATCGGTGGACCTGCGCCCAAGCTTGAGCCCGATGAAGAAGGCCCCCTCGGGTGCAAGAGCCATTGGCACCAGCGGCTGACCGACCTTGCCGCGAAGCTTTTCGCGCCGTTCTAGAAGGCCGTCTTCCTCCAGCTTGCGCATGATTACCGACACGGCCTGGACCGAAAGACCAGTGATCTTGGCGATATCGGTCTTTGCAAGTGGGCCTTGGCGGCGCAGGATCGACAGGACCGTCCGCTCGTTCTGCGCGCGCATGCCGGATTGGTTGGTGCCGCGCAGTACGACGGCATCGCCTTGGGCTCGGTCTGGTCCGCTGTCGGCAATCAGTTGCATTGCCCCACCCTCAGGCGCGGCTGTCGGGGTGGATCACCCCCTTGCGCAAAATCACGTTGGCAAACAGGCTTCGCTCGCCGGTCGCAATCACACAAAAGGCGTTGCGGACTCGGGGGTAGAAGTCGGCCCCGGCAAGCGGCCGGACCTGAAACCCCGGCGCAAGGCGCGCGCAAGCGGCATCAATGTCGTGATGGATCGGCGCAAGCTGGTCGGGGGCGTTGTTCTCGCCGGTGCGCAGGATCGCAACCGGCACAGCGCGGTCCAGCGGCAGCAAGGCAAGCAGCGCCGACAGGACCTCGATCAGGCTGGAGCCATCGGCCCGAACCAGGCGCCGACCATGTTCCAGCGCAGGATAGTTTCGGTCAACCAAGGCTACCTCATCGCCATGCCCCATCGACCGCAGGGCATGCAGGGCGTCAGGAGACAGCAATGGCGGGATGCCGATCAGCATCTGAAACCTCATGTAATCACTGCCCTCACAGTGCGAGGATGGGCCTCTGCTGTCAATAATAAATCACAGAGAATTATCTATTGACGGAACGACAAGAATCGCTGCATCTTGCCCGGGACGCGGGGCGATGCCCGGCGCCAGGCTTGTGAAACCGGGGCGCAAAGCCCCGATTGGGAGGACGACATGAAATTCAAGACCACCGCACTTCTGGGTGCTGCAGCGCTGGCCCTTATGACCGGCACTGCTCTTGCGGAAAGCCATGGCGGCGGGCTCGCTTGCCTGATCACCAAGAACAACACCAACCCCTTCTTCGTGAAGATGAAAGAGGGTGCGGAGGCTGCCGCAACCGCAGCTGGCCTGGAATTCCAGGCCTATGCCGGTGAAAAGGACGGCGACGCTGCCCCGCAGATCACCGCCATCGAAAACTGCGTCGCTGCAGGCGCCAAGGGTATCCTGATCACGCCGTCGAACGACAGCGTTGGCCCGGCCCTGAAAGCTGCCCGCGCTGCTGGCATTCTGGTCATCGCTCTGGACACCCCGCTGGCTGACGGCGAAGCCCAGGATATCACCTTTGCGACCGACAACTTCGAAGCGGGTCTGCTGATCGGCAAGTGGGCTGCGGCGACCATGGGCGAAGGCGCTGCCACCGCCAAGATCGCGATGCTGGACATCAACAAGGACAACATCTCGGTTGACGTGCAGCGCGACACCGGCTTCCTCGTCGGCTTCGGCATCGAAGTTCCGGATCTTTCGGTGATGGGTTCGGAAACCGATCCGCGCGTCATCGGCCATGAGACCTCGGACGCGAACCCCGAAGGCGGTCTGCGCGCGATGGAAACCCTGCTGGCAAAAGACCCGGACATCAACGTGATCTACACGATCAACGAGCCGGCTGCAGAAGGTGCCTTCCAGGCGATGAAGAACGCCGGCAAAGAAGCTCAGGCGATCATCGTTTCGGTTGACGGCGGCTGCCCGGGCGTGGCTTCGGTCAAGTCGGGCGTCATCGGCGCCACCTCGCAGCAGTACCCGCTGAAGATGGCCTCGCTGGGCATCGACGCAATCGCGGCTTTCGCCAAGGACGGCACCAAGCCTGCCGTGACCGAGGGTCTGTCGTTCTACAACACCGGCGTCAACCTGGTGACCGACAAGCCCGCCGAAGGTGTGCCGTCGATCGACACCACCGAAGGCACCGCGCTCTGCTGGGGCTGATACGCCCCTGACAGGGACTTGATTAGTGGAAGGGCGGCTTTACAGTCGCCCTTCTTCATAAGGGCCGCTTGATGCGGCTTTATGGTCATCCGGGGGGAAGACTGCAGGAAATGACTGACACCGCACCAACCAAGACGATCTCGGATTTCGAGGCGACGTTGAACAAGGCGGATACCGCCGTCGCAAGTTTCGAGCGGGACGACAAAAGCTTCATCCACATCCTGCGCAATTTCCTGCGCCGCAATCCGACGATGATCCCGGCGCTGGTTTTGCTGCTGTCGGTCCTGATCTTCGGGCTTATAGAGTCGCGCTTTCTGGGCATGGGCGCGCTGTCGACCGTGCTGAAGCAGGTGACGGTCACCGGTTTCATCGCACTGGCACAAACGCTGATCATCTTGACAGCGGGCATCGACCTTTCGGTCGGCGCGATCCTTGTGGTCTCCTCACTCGTCATGGGTTCGACGGCTGTAACAACCGGCGTTCCATTGCCCGTCGGCTTTGGTCCGATGGAGCTTTTCGGACTTAGCCTGCCGGTCGGCCTGACCTTTGACCGCTTCATTCTGCCGGTCCCCCTGGCGGTCGCCTTTGGCGTCTTTGTCGGCGGCGTCATGGGCATGATCAACGGCCTTCTGGTCGTCAAGGCCAAGCTGCCACCCTTCATCGTGACCTTGGGCACGTTGTCGGTATTCGAGGCGCTCAAGCTTTGGTATTCCGCGTCGGAATCGGTTCGCAACGTCGACATCGCCGAAAAGGCTCCCGGCCTCTTGTGGTTCGGAGAGGGCATCGCCTTCGCCAAGTCCAAGGACCCGGAGGTGATCGACACCGGCGTCGTCATCACCGGTTTTGGCGATCCGCGCATCTACTTCATGGACACAACCGAATTTCTGGGGGTCGCCCAGCTGTCCTGGGGGGTGTTCATGCTGATCATCCTAGCGGCTGTCCTTTGGTATGTTCTGAATCACACCGCCTGGGGTCGGCATGTTCATGCAATCGGCGATGATCCCGATGCCGCAATGCTGTCCGGTATCCGGGTCGGGCGGACGCTGATTTCGGTCTATACCGTCGCCGGGCTGATCTGCGGCTTTGCGGCCTGGATCGCTATTGGCCGGGTCGGGTCAATCTCTCCCATCGCGTTTGCCGATGTGAACCTGGCCTCGATCACCGCCGTGGTGATCGGTGGAACATCACTGTTCGGTGGGCGCGGGTCGATCATCGGCTCGGTCCTGGGGGCGATCATCGTCGGTGTGTTCATCACCGGCCTGTCGCTGGCCGGAGTGGACGACTACTGGCAGAAATTCGCGGCCGGGTGCCTTGTGATCATCGCCGTCGCACTTGACCAATGGCTGCGGAGGGCGTCGCAATGAGTGCTGAGGTGAACGCCGTGCAACCGATCCTGCAAACCAAGGGTCTGATGAAGCGCTACGGCACCGTCGTCGCGATGAGCGGGTGCGACTTTGAGCTGATGCCGGGCGAAATCCTTGCCGTTATCGGCGACAACGGGGCTGGCAAGTCCACCATGATCAAGGCGCTGTCGGGGGCCGTCATCCCCGACCACGGCGAGATCCTGCTGGACGGCAAACCGGTGCATTTCCGCAGTCCTGACGATGCGCGTGCGCTGGGGATCGAGACGGTTTATCAGAACCTTGCGATGTCTCCGGCCCTGTCGATTGCTGACAACATGTTCCTTGGGCGCGAATTGCGGGTGCCGGGGATCCTTGGATCGGTCTTTCGCAAGATGGACCGCACAAGGATGGAGAAATTCGCCCGCGACAAGCTGTCCGAACTGGGCCTGATGACCATTCAGGACATCACCCAGCCGGTGGAAACCCTGTCGGGGGGCCAGCGTCAGGGTGTGGCCGTGGCGCGGGCGGCGGCCTTCGGGTCAAAGGTGGTGATACTGGACGAACCCACCGCCGCGCTGGGCGTCAAGGAAAGCCGTCTGGTGCTGGAACTGATCCGCGACCTGCGCGCGCGCGGCATTCCGATCATCCTGATCAGCCACAACATGCCGCATGTGTTCGAGGTCGCCGACCGCATCCACATTCACCGGCTGGGACGCAGGCTGTGCGTGATCAACCCGAAGGACTACACGATGTCGGATGCGGTGGCCTTCATGACCGGGGCGAAACTGCCCGAAGGCGTGACCGAGGCGGCATGACCCCCAGGGACCTGGCAAGGCTGGTTCTGGAGAAGGCAGCAGGCCATTCGGGGCGGTTTATGGTGGCGATCGCTGGCCCCCCGGCCTGCGGCAAGTCCACACTTGCCGCCGACCTTGCCCGCGAGATCGGACCGGGCGCGCGGGTGCTGGCGATGGACGGCTTTCACTTTGACGATACTGTCCTGACCGCGCGCGGTCACCAGTCGCGCAAGGGGGCTCCGCATACCTTTGACGTGGCGGGGCTTGCCCATTGCCTTGGTCGGATACGCGGCGGTGAGGTGGTCGCGATCCCGGTCTTTGACCGCAGCCTTGAACTGTCCCGCGCGGGCGCAGAGGTGGTTGCGACAAGCGACCGGATCATTCTGGTCGAGGGCAATTACCTGCTGCTGACCACCGGCCCGTGGGCAGAGCTGCGCGATCTTTTCGACTTTCGCATTCTGGTGCGGGCGTCCAAAGCGGTGCTGACCCAGCGCCTTGTGGACCGCTGGACGCATTACGGCCGGGCCGACGCGGCCGCGTGGATACAGTCCAACGACCTGCCGAACGCGCAGACCGTGCTCCGCGAAAGCGGCGGTGAGGATTTGGCGATCGACACAGATTAGGGCGGATTTCCTTCAATTTGCTTCATATTGAAGGAAATCCAAGACAGGACCAGCCGGGGTATGTTGCGTGTTGCGTTCAATCGGCTGAACCCGATTGAACGC
>CAIXBE010000266.1 GCA_903917595.1 uncultured Rhodobacterales bacterium | reverse complement strand
GTTCCAGACTGGATTTTCCGGACGGGCCGAGTTTGGCCTTACCGGATCGGACGATTTCCAGATCAAGGTCTCTGGCGACGGCGCCACCTGGTTCAACGCCCTGCAACTGGAACGGACCTCTGGCCGGCTCCGCGCCATGCAGTCCTTGCAACTGAACCCTGCAGCGAGCGATCCTGGCACAGTTTCCGATGGCGACCTCTGGTACAATTCTTCGACCGGCAAGTTCCGGGGTCGGCAAGCGGGCACATCGGTCGATCTGGTCGGGGTCGGCGGATCGGGAGCCACCTATGCCTATGGCGTGTTGCAGTCGAACTACACACTGACCAGCGCGACAACGGCGCAGAAGCTGTTCAACTGGTCGACGAATGGGGCCCTTTCCCTAGCGGCAGGGACCTACCGGTTTTCCTGTTCGCTGCTGCTGACCTCGATGTCGACCACCAGCGGTTCAGCAAAATTCGATCTGAAGGGTGCAGGCACGGCTCTGTTCGGCAAGATGTCGATGCAAGATTTCGGCTCGCGCGGCACCGTGGCCGTTGGCGGAACGACCGCCACCTCGGGCACAGCCTCCGACGTCCCGACCAGCGGTGGTGCTCTGGCATCCGTCGCGACCTCAGCCGCGCTGCGCGCATCGATCCACGGAACATTCGAGATTACCACCGCCGGGACGATCATCCCCTCCATCGCCCTTGATGTGGCCGCCGCCGCCGTGGTCAACGCGGGCAGCTATTTCGAGTGCATCTACCTCGGCCCGGCCGCAGCCCTAGGCGGCAGCTGGTCGTAACGCGGCCACTCCGGCCTCTCTTCTTTATCCCGAACCGAAAGGAGCCCTTCGTGGCAAATCAGAACGATTTCTGGTCATGGATCATGACCGACCAGGCGAAAACCGCCCTCGCCGGAGCCGCAGGCGGCATTGTGCGATGGGTCACCCTGCGCGAGCGCTGGCAGGACGGCGTTGCTTCCCTCCTCGTGGGCTCGATCTGCGCCCTCTACGTGGGGCCCTTCGTCAATCCGCTGATCAGCCCGCTGATCGGCGATCTCGCCCCGAACGGCGACAGCAACGGCTTTGCTTCCTTCATCGTCGGCCTCGGCGGCATTTCCATCGCCGGTCTGCTGATCGACCTGATCCGCACGCGGACCAGCAAGGCGAAAGGAGGCAGCGATGCGCAAGGCTGACCGCTTCCGCCACCTCCGCCGCGAGGCCCTGTTCTGGGGCGTCGCTGTCCTGGTCGGCTTCATCTTCTTCCTCTGCGTCTGACCCATCTTCTTCGAAAGGACATCCCATGATCTACCAAGGCACCGCCCGGTATCCCATCACCGAGATCATCCTGCATTGCGCCGACACCCGCCCAGACTGGATGACGGGGTACGCCATCGCCGAAAAGGTTGCCGAGATCCGGCGCTGGCATGTGGAACAGCGCGGCTGGCGCGACATTGGCTATCACTGGATTGTCGATCGCGACGGGGTTGTTGCCCCTGGACGCCGCGAGACCGAAATTGGGGCACATGTTGAAGGGCACAACCGAGGGACCCTCGGGATTTGCCTTCTCGGGGGCTTCGGTGCATCTGCCGACGATCCGTTCGCTAAGAACTTCACGCTGGCACAGGCGAATGCGACGAACCGCCTGATCGCCGAGATCAAGCGCACGACGGCTATCCGGTTAGTTTCGGGGCACAACGACTATGCTACCAAGGCTTGCCCGGGGTTCAGGGTGAAGCTTTCGGTGTTTGCACAGTGATCGAGCGCAAGGCGACCCGGAAGGATGCGTCTGATTGTGCCTCTGGCCAGATTCAACCATCTGCAACGTTAGACACGCTCTCACAAACTCCAAGCTGAAAATGAGCTGAAAGAAGCCGCGTTGAAAGACGGCGGTTGCGGCAACCAACTTGTCGGCTTCTCGCAGTCGGTGTTTGTCAAACAATTTGTCTGCCGATTTCATGCAGCGTCTCTGATTTCAGGCGCGCTGATTTCGGTTTCCGGGTTGAGCGAGACGGGTCCGGTGGGTTGCCAGTTTTGGCTTTTTCCTGACCAGCGTTGTGGGTTTTGCGCCCGTGTATTTGCATAGAGACTGGCCCGATTGGCCAAGGTTGCCTGATCATAGCCAGCGTGGCGCACGACTGACGTGACGACGCGAATCGCGCTGTGCAGGTTATCGTAGTTCTGCCAACTGTACCGATTTCACGAAGCAAGCAACGGCAAAACTGTCCCGTTTCACTTCTGGTCAAGGTCTTGGCGGCTTGCCCCTAACCCGATCTTGCCGCAGAGAACTGCCTCCGCCCAGCATTCAAAACTGGCCAATCACGGTTTTGCTGCTCGCACGCTCTGGTGACCTCAGGTCCAGTTGGTGGTCAGCTTTCCTCGCCGTAATAGCCGCCGTATTTGGTGCTGTAGTAGCCCAGTTTGCCCTGAGCGCTTCTGGCATGGCTCAGGACGCCGATCAGTTCGACATCGGGGGCCATGGTTTCGCGCAGTTGCTGGGCGGCCTCGCGCACTTCGCCTTGGGTGGTCGATGCAAAGCGCACCACCTGCACGACGACGTCGGCATATTGGGCAAGATAACGAGCATCGACCACCGGCAGCAGCGGCGGCGAATCTAGGATGATAATGTCAAAGCCATTCTGCGCGGCCATTAACAGCAATCCGAACTGACGGCTGTTCAACAGCTGGTCGGTCGGTTCGGTGCTGCGGCCGCCCGCAGTCATGACCTGAAGGGGGCTGATCGGATCGAACACCGGTTTGATTGTTTCGGAAAGATTGCCCACTTCGCCACGCAGCAACTCCAGCATTCCGACGTCGCTCGACGCCCCCAGATAGGTGTGGAGCGTCGGTTTGCGCAGGTCGCAATCAATCAGTAGGGTTTCAAGGCCCGCTGCGGCATAGGTGCGCGCCAGCGACAGCGCCGTAGACGATTTTCCTTCCGCTGGCAGGGCTGAACAGATC
>CAIXBE010000265.1 GCA_903917595.1 uncultured Rhodobacterales bacterium | reverse complement strand
TCCGCCAAAATCACGCCACGTTCCTCGCCGTTGAGGTGCTTGTACCGTTTGTCCATCGCAACATCCTATGCCCCACGGGCGCTGGGTGTTGCACTTGATGTTTGAGCCTAAGCTGTCGCAAAGCCACCAAAGGTAAGTTTCCTGAGCCCATTCAGGTGCTGACCAAGTGACGCTGCTATGCGCTCCGTCAGGGCATCCTTTTTGAATAATTGCTACATTACCGATACCAGAGACGTGAAGACGATACACAGTGTCCTTTCCATACTCGGGTTTTTCGAAGTCGCTGATAACTCCATTTTTTACCATATGTTTGAAGAAATCAGATAGGAACTCCCGGCGATCTGCATTACCAGCTGCAGCACTGCCGCGAATTCGCTGAATTGCAGCAGGTAGCGCCAGTTCGAAATCCTTTGCGGTCAGTCCGTGTTTTTGTAGAAAAGCTTCGTCACGCGCGATTGCCTTTACGGCATCCGCTACAAGGTCGATAACCTCGTCGGGGGGGGGCGCCAGGATGGTTGCAGGGTGTCGCGGTTTCGCCAGCCAAAGAGTATTTCCTTCAAGTCACAGAAACTGTGTCACTATGTCGGCTAAAGGTGCACTGGAAGCGGGCGGAAAGCTAGTGACCTGCTTCCCTTTTTGTCGATCGTGTCCTCGTTCAGAAGTTGGCTCTGTTCCGGGTTTGGTCTGTTGCTGACCGGTTGAGGACGTCCCGTGGACTGCGATCGCTTAGGCTCCTGCACGGTCGGTGATAAATGTAGACGTTGCGCCATCCTGCGATCAAGTGGCGGGTATGGTGTAAGATGGAGAACAGGTGCTATTTGAGGCATCCATCCTCCCGGCAACCACTAAAGGCTTCAATCAAACCGTCCTGCGTGGCTTGCCGACCCCGTGACATTCAGGCGACTAGAGCGAGACGGTTTCTTTTCAGAATCGGCTCAAAGATGCTTTCGGCTAAGTGCCTGACAACTGGGACCGCTACACCGTCACCTGCCAGCTTATATGCATCGTTGTAGCGAGAAGGTAGAACATAGGTGTCTGGCAGGCCCATGAGGGCGGCTGCCTCACGCGGTGACAAAAGGCGAGAACGTACCTTCTCTCCCTCGACCAATATGATCGTCTGGCGGCTTGAACCGCCCGCTGGCGTTCGCAGGCATCCCGCGATTTCGTCAAATCTCACTTCTGCACGCTGGCGTTTAATCCCGGCTTCATCCGGTCGGGTTCGGCGATAGATGGTTCCCACGACCTTAGTCTTCTGCTCCTTAGCTGCCTCAACCTTCTTTCGGTTGTGATCCGTCATCATGTCGAGGAGGTATTTGGTCTCGGCCTGGGTGTGCCACTTCACGCCGATTGGCTCTTCCTCGATCAAGCTGGACAAGTTAGTGATCCGCGACGCAGGCATGGGTAACTTCCACCAAATCCAGCGCTCGGCTGCGGCCTTTGAGAGCAAACGATGCCCTTCCAAAAGTGCAGGAGGATGCCAAAGCGTTGAGGGTTCATTTTGCGTGCGTTCATTCGGGATTCGAAGATCGCCTCGGACGCCGATCATGAAGAACCTCGGGCGTGATTGGGGAAGAAAGTGAACAGCATCAACGACAACCGCTCCAAAGCGGTATCCAAGTCCAGAAAAGGCGGCGGCCAGCGTCGCAAAATCACGACCACCATTGCTCGTGATCGCACCGTAAACGTTCTCAAGCGCTATCATCTTTGGCGCGCGGCCTGACGCCTGCAGCTCTCTAACCAACTGCCAGAATGGCTTGAACATACCGCTGCGCTTTCCGGCTAGCCCTGCACCTTTGCCTGCGAGCGACAAGTCTTGGCATGGGAACGAAGCCCACAGGAGGTCAGCCTTGCCAGGAACCTCATCTAGAGTGACACTCGAAACATCCTTCAGCAGAAGTTGTTCCCCGCCGTGATGGTTCGCGCGATAGCTTTCAGCTTTCTTGGCGTCTATGTCGTTGGCGAAGAGGCACTCCCAGCCTGCGTCAAGTCCAAAGGCTGCCATGCCTCCACCAGCAAAGAAGTCATAATATGTGTGCTTCATGTCGCCCTCACCACCACATTTAGTTTATCGCAGCCGATTGTATTTCTTTCAAGCCTAACAATGGCTCAACGTGGTGCGCGCGGAGTTCGACTTTGGGCGCCTTGTTCCACCCAGTCCACCGGAAGGTAACTCATCAGTCGCGCCAGCGTCACCTTTGGCGCCTGCCTGCCATCCAGTATGACCTCGACAATTTCGGGCGCAAGTAACGTCAGCCGCATGACACGGGTCATGTACGACGGCGCGATCCCCTCACGCTGTGCAAGTTCGGTGATTGTGACGTAGTCTCCATTTTCAAGCATTTTCTGCCATCGAAAGGCACGGGCCAGGGCCTTGACCAAAGTGTTGTCGACATTGCGAGGAACAGGCCTGCCGACCGGCAGGATCATCTCCTTCCTCCCTCCACGCTTAACAAGCTGGAACGGGACATGCACGGTGATGGTTTCGGGGATCGACTGAATGCGGGTCACGCTGCGTCTCCGACACTACAAAGCATCTCGTTTGCCAGCCCCGCCAGCCCGTCCATTCGCAACCGGACATTCAGACTGTCAGTGCCAAGGTCGACCCGTTCGACCAGCAGGGTCACGATGCGCGCCTGCTCGGCAGGGAAAAACTCGTCCCACAGCGGATCAAGCCGCATCAGCGCCTCTCGGACGTCAGTCTCGGCGAAGTCGCCGTCTCGAGCGCGAGCTGCCTTCCAAGTTCCCGATACGATTTCAGGTTGGCGAAACACTGCGCGCAACTGATCGATGACGGCGGTTTCGATTTCGCCCGCGGGCACACGACTGACGGGGCACGAGCCAGCACCATGCTTCAGTACAGTCTGGCTGACGTAGTATCGATACAGCCGCCCGCCCTTGCGGGTGTGGGTTGGCGAAAACGCAGCGCCATCGGGGCCGTAGAGCAAACCCCGCAGCAGCGCAGGCGTATCGGCGCGGGTTCGGGCGGCACGTTTGCGCGGGCTTTCCGTCAGGATGGCGTGCACCTTGTCCCAAGTCTCCCGCTCGATGATCGCCGAATGCTCGCCGGGATAGCTGGTTCCCTTGTGAACAGCCTCGCCGATGTAGACCCGGTTGTTCAGCATCCGATAGATGAACTTCTTGTCGATCCGGTGGCCTCGGCTGGTGGTGACGCCCCGCTCGGCAAGTTCGCTCGCCAGCACCGTGCCCGACCCGATTTTGATGAACCGCGCGAAGACCCAGCGAACATGCGCGGCATCGGCGGGATTCTCGACGAGCTTCCGGGCCTTCACTTCATAGCCCAGCGGCGGACAGCCGCCCATCCACATGCCCTTCATCCGGCTGGCACGGACCTTGTCGCGAATGCGTTCTGCCGTGACCTCGCGCTCGAACTGGGCGAAGGACAGCAGTATGTTCAGCGTCAACCGCCCCATCGACGTGGTGGTGTTGAACGACTGGGTAACGGAAACGAAGGTCACGCCGTTCCGGTCGAACACCTCGACCAGCTTCGAAAAATCCATCAGCGAGCGGGACAGGCGGTCAATCTTGTAGACCACGACTACGTCAACCAAACCATCCTCGATATCGGCCAGCAACCGTTTCAGGCCGGGGCGTTCCAGCGCGCCGCCGGAGATGCCGCCAACGTCGTATTGATCGCGCACCAGCACCCAGCCCTCGGACCGCT
>CAIXBE010000264.1 GCA_903917595.1 uncultured Rhodobacterales bacterium | reverse complement strand
TAATCCCTAGGGTAGGGTGCGTGATCTCACGCACCGCGTCGATTGCCGAAAATAGGGTGCGTGAAATCACGCACCCTACACTGCGTTTTCCACTCAACTCCCCCACCAATCCACCAATCCGGTGATCACGAAAATCACCACCAAGGCCACCGTGGCGACCATGCCGCTGATCCTGGCGTCGGACATCGGGCGCTTCATGGGGTCACCGTAGGGTGCGCATGTATCGCGCACCTTTGGCACCACACATGGTGCGCGATAAAGGCGCACCCTACGCTCATACCATCACCCCCACCGCCGCCCGTCCCCGCTCGGCCCGCAGGTTGCGGGCCAGCAGGTCCATGCAGGCCATGCGGACGGCCACGCCCATCTCGACCTGCTCCTGAATGACCGACCGGTTGATGTCATCGGCAATCTCGCCGTCAATCTCGACCCCGCGGTTCATGGGCCCCGGATGCATCACGATGGCGTCGGGCTTGGCGAAGCTGAGTTTCTCGGCGTCCAGACCATAGCGGTGGTAATATTCCCGCTCGGACGGAATGAACCCGCCGTCCATCCGCTCTTTTTGCAGCCGCAGCATCATCACCACATCGGCGCCCTTCAGGCCCTTTTTCATATCATCATACAGCTCGCAGCCAAACCCCTCGACGCCCGGGGGCATCAGGGTCGGCGGGGCGATCAGGCGCAGGTTGCATTCCATCTTGCCCAGCAGGATCAGGTTGCTGCGGGCAACCCGCGAATGCGCGATGTCGCCGCAGATCGCCACGGTCAGCCGTTGAATCCGCCCCTTGGCGCGGCGGATCGTCAGCGCGTCCAGCAGGGCCTGCGTAGGGTGTTCGTGCCGTCCGTCGCCTGCGTTCAGCACGGCGCAGTTCACCTTGGAGGCCAGCAGGTTCACGGCACCGCTGGAGGGATGGCGCACCACCAGCAAATCGGGCCGCATCGCGTTCAGGGTCATGGCGGTGTCGATCAGCGTCTCGCCCTTCTTCACGCTGGACTGGGCCACCGACATGTTCATCACATCCGCCCCCAGCCGCTTGCCCGCCAGTTCGAAACTGGCCTGCGTGCGGGTCGAATTCTCGAAGAACATGTTGATCTGAGTCAGCCCCGCCAGCACATCCGACTGCTTGACCGTGCGACGGTTCAGATCGACATAACGGTCGGCCAGATCCAGCACGGACAGGATTTCAGCGGGCGAGAGGTGTTCGATTCCAAGCAGGTGGCGGGCGCGGAAGGACATGGGGGAACTCCTCGATTTCAGGGCTTATGCAACAGCCGGGCGGGTTTGTGAAGGGTGGCGGGTATTCACCCTTGTTCAACCGCAATCGGCCAGATTGCCGGGAGAGGGAGGTGAAAATGGTCCCATTGGATGAACTCGCCCATCTGCGCGCCGAAATTCGCCGCCTGGAAGACCGGGCCGAGGTGTTGTGAGCCGAACTTTTGCGCCCCCGCGCGCGACGACGGTCGAACTTGCCTGAGGGTGTGATCAAGGACCATCTGCGCAAAACCTTTCAAAAGGAGCTGTTGCCGCCCGAGATTCTCGCCTCGCTCCGGTTTTTGCGGACCAGCCCCTGCCAGGTGGTGCAGGTGCGCG
>CAIXBE010000263.1 GCA_903917595.1 uncultured Rhodobacterales bacterium | reverse complement strand
CGCCGCCCGCAACACAAGCCTTGACCTGTCAGCACAAGCCTGACTCCATGAAACCGTCGGTCAGATCAGCTGCCCGCGATGCCGTGGAATGAGTGCCCGCGATCCCGTGGAATCGATGCCCATCTTCCGTGGAATGCGCAGCTGAGCGGCCTGCCTGATCAGAAGAACTAGCATGGTTAGCTGTGCCCCCTAGTGAGACAACCAGGCCCCTGCATCTTGGGTATCGCTTCAACCGTGGGTTCTTGTAAGCTTGGATCAAGCATAGGAGGCGAACCGTGGCTCTGACTCCAACGGGACAAACGGCAAGAACGCTTGGGGGCGTAAACGCCCTTGCGCAAGATTCCGAGGGCGTTAGGGTGATTGTGAGCGCCAGCGATGAGTCTATCGAAGACTATGGCTGGCCCACGATCTGGCAGGCGGCTGCGACGAAATACCTTCGTGGTGAGTTTGAGCAGAACGAAGGTGCCACAAAAGTTCTCATCCGCGTGATCGACTGTCAGACCGAACGCAATGCCTAAGAGTCCGTTCGAATGGCCCTGATGTAAGGGCCATACAGCCTTTCTAGGCCGACACGAAGGACTCTGGTTGAGCGATTTTCTGTGGGCGACCCGAAGGGCTGATCACCCACCAGAATCGGCACCAAGATGGGCACTACAGTGGGAACTGGTGGCATATTTTTATGTAGCAAAATCAACATACTACTGAATTTTCCCATATTCCCTGTCTCTCCGCCACTTACCCTTGATTTAATTGATTTTTACGCCGATCCTCGGGGCAGTTCCTCTTATGGCTCCCCGATGGCTCTCGCCCTGGACCCCAGTTTCGTTCGCGGGCGTTGGCGGTTTTTCCGGTCCCACCAGATGCATCGCCGCCCAAAAAAGTCGCACCTCAAGCAAGTTCATTGCTTGGTAATCAGCCTTCGGCGTTCCCAACCCTGATGATCCGCCGTGCAGCGGCTGCCTTGCCCCACACACCCGATGCACCCGCACGTTGCGTCGCGGGTCCCTTCAAGACTTTCAACCGCAAGACCGCCAATGGCATCGCGGTAAAGGCCGTCCGCGACCTTGGCATCCACCGCATCAGGGACCGTGATCGTCTGGTCGGTGGTTGCTCCGGTGGGGAGTGCCAGGCCGTTGCCATCGCCGGTGCCGTCCATTTTGGGGCATCCGTGTTGATTCTGGATGGACCCACGGCGGCCTTGGCGTCAAGGAGGTCGCCCATGTGCTGCGGATCGTCCTGCAAGCCCGTCAAAAGGGCATCGCGGTCATCTTCATATAATGCAGGAGGGTGCCGGAGCAACGCCCCGGCACCCAAAAAGTCTATCGCCTGGGCTTACTTGCCCCAGATCGCAGCATAGGCCTCGCGGTAGCCGTTCTGCGGATCGAAGGTGTTGCCTTCGGTGGTCGCCAGACCCTCTTCGGTTACCAGCGCAGGCGCCGTGATATAGCCCGAGCATGCCTCGCCCGAGATGGCGCGGTTCAACTCGTCCACCAGTTGCCAGCCTTGCAGGTTCAGCGGTTCCGCGACGGTGACGGCCTGATACTCGCCGGTGCGAATGCGCTGGAAGGCAGCTTCGGACCCGTCCCCGGCCGACCCGGCTTTCGGTGCGCCCTTGCCGTCGATACCGGCAGCCGCAAGTGACGGCCCCATGAAGTCAAAGTACAGGTCGTTGATCGCCAGCGAATGCGTCCATGCCGCGCCATGCTGCTGCAAAAGCGTGGTGGTCAGCGCGCCCATCCGGGTCGAGGTTTCGGCGATCGGCGTATCAACCCATTGCAGAACCGTGCCGCCGCCAGCTTCGATGACTTCCTTCAGCTTGGCCGCCTTCAGGATGGCGATGGTATAGGTGCTGTCGGTGAAGATCACGACGCCGGGCTTGCCGCCCGCATCCGCCAGCGCCCATTCCGCCGCCTTGGTAGACACGTCCATCGCGTCAGTGGACACGTTGGCAAAGATCCCGCCGGGCACATCGCACCCGATCTTCGGGCCCGAGTGCCATGAGACCATCGGAATGCCCGCAGCCGTGACACCCTCCAGCGCTGCCTGCTGTTCGGCGGCGTCAAAGCCGTTGATCACGATGCCATCGGCACCCAGCGCCAGCGCCTGGCCGACAGCTGCCGACCGGCTTTGCACCGAGCCTGCGCCGTCCAGCACCGTGACGGTCCAGCCGATCTTGGCGGCGGCTTCCTCGATGCCCGAGGTGACGCCAAGCACGCCGCCGTTTTTCATGTCGCTGGCCAGAACGACGATCGACTTGCCTTCGGCGGCCTTGGGGCCGGTGGTCGGGCCGTCAAAGGCTTCCTGAGCGAAGGCGGAAAGCCCGGATACGGCCAGGACCGTCCCGGCAAGAAGTGTTTGAAGCATGGTCCGTTTCAGCATGGTGGTTCCTCCCTAAGATGCTGTGTCATTTCGATTTCGCGCCCTTCTTTCTTTGAGCGTAACCGGCGATGCCGATTGCGATCAGAAGGGTGGTGCCGTTGAACATGGGTTCGACCCAGAAACTGCCGCCGAACTGCTGGATGCCCGAGATGCCGACTGCCAGGATCATCACGCCGACGATGGTCCCCCAGATGTTGACGCGGCCGGGTTTGATTGTGGTCGACCCAAGGAATGCCCCGACCAGTGCCGGCAGCAGAAACTCCAGCCCCACCGAGGCCTGACCGATCCGCAGCTTGGACGCCAGCAACACCCCCGCAAGGGCCGTCAGCGCGCCCGAGGTCACAAAGGCCCCGATCACGAACTTCCGGGTCGGGATGCCGTTCAACTCGGCCGCGCGCTGGTTGGCGCCGATGGCGTAAAGGTAGCGGCCGGTGGGGGTGTAATCGAGGACGACCCAAAGGATCAGGGTTATCGCCAGGACATAAAAGGCGGTGATCGGTAGCCCGAAGACAAAGGTGCCGTTGATGGCATAGAACGCATCCGGCAGCGCGCCCACCATCTGCCGCCCGCCGGTGTGCCACAGGGCCAACGCATACAGCACGGTGCCGGTGCCAAGCGTGGCGATAAAGCTGTCGATCCGCGCCACTTCGACCAAAAGGCCGTTCAGCGCGCCGACGATCACGCCCAGCACCAGCACGATGCCAACCGCCACTGGCCAAGGCAACCCGTAGACCGTCTGCAGACTGATCGCCAGGATATGCCACAGCACGATCGCGTAACCGACCGTCAGGTCGATGCGGCCGGCAACCATCGGGATCGTCGCCGCAAGGGCCAGAAGTGCTATGATCGCTTTGTCGCTCAGGATCGACCGCAGGTTCAGCACGGTCGGAAACGTGTTGGGCAACAGGATCGAGAATACAACGATCAGCCCCACCATCAGGATCACAAGACCATAGGTCGGGGTCAGCCGCAGCGCCTTTTGCACCGGGTTCAGGCCGCGCAGTTCGTCCTTGGTCGGCTCGACGGCGTTTGAGTCTATTCCGGGCATGTCTTTGGTCCTCAGGCGGCTTCACCGGCCGATGCGGCCTGGATCAGCGATTCGGTGGAAAGTTCAACGCCGCTTAGCTCGGCCACGGGCAGACCCCGGCTGAACACGATGGCGCGGTGACAGATCGCGGCGATTTCCTCGAAATCGGTGGACACGACCAGCACGCCCATGCCGCTGGCCAGTGCCTCATACAAAAGGTGGTAGATTTCGGCCTTGGCACCGACATCGACACCCGCCGTCGGGTCTTCGGTGATCAGCAGACGACGACCGGACTCCAGCCAGCGCCCGACCACAACCTTTTGCTGGTTGCCACCCGACAGCGCCTCGATCGCCAGGGTCGGATCGTTCGGCGACAGGCCGACACGCTTGCCAATGGCCTCTGCCATCGCCTCTTCCCGGCGGGCCGACATCACGGACAACAGGCGCCGCCCGGTGGCCGATGGGTTGAGGAACGCATTCTCGCGGATCGCCAGACCTGGGGCCACGCTTTCGCCGATCCGGTCGCGGGCAACCAGACCGATCCGCGACCGCATTGCCGTCTGGGCGGTGCGCAGGTCGGGGGCGTTACCGTCCAGCGTCACGCGTCCGGCATGGGGGATCACGCCGAACAGCGCGCGGCCGATGTCTTCGTGCCCGGCACCGCGCAGACCCGCCAGACCCAAAAGCTCGCCCCGCCGGATGTCAAAGCTGACCGGCCCGACTGCGGGGGTGGCAAGACCTTGGACCGTCAGGATCGCCGGGCCTTCCAGCACCGCAGGCCGCGCGATTTCGCGGGCCTTGCGACCGACAATCAGGCTGACCAGTTCTTCCGGTGTCGTATGGCTGACCGGCCGCATGCCGACCATCTGACCGTCGCGCAGCACCGCCACACGGTCGGCAATGCGGAAAATCTCGTCCAGACGGTGGCTGACATAGATCATCCCCACGCCGCGCGCCTTCAGCGGACGCAGGGCGGCGAACAGGCGTTCAACCTCATCAGCGGGCAGGCTGGCGGTGGGTTCGTCCAGCACCAGAAAGTCGCTGCTGGCGGCCAGTGCGCGGGCAATGGCCACAAGGGATTTCTGGGTCCGGGTCAAACTGGACACGCGGGCGGTGGCCGAAAAGTCCGCCTCGACAAGCCGCAGCGCCGCATCCGCCGCCGCTTCGGTTGCAGTCCAGTCGATCCGCAGGCCACGGCGGACATACCCAAGCGCAAGGGCGATGTTTTCTGCAACGCTCATCCATTCGATCAGGCCAAGATCCTGGTGGATAAAGGCGACCTTCTGGCCACCCGCCTTGCCGGCCTCATGCGCGTAAGGCACGCCGTCGATCCTGACGCCGCCTTCATCAGGCCGGTGGATGCCGCCCAGCACCTTGATCAGCGTGGACTTGCCAGCCCCGTTTTCGCCCAACAGCGCCACGATCTCGCCCCGGCCAACCGTCAGCGACACAGCCTTCAGCGCCTGCGTGCCGCCGAAGGATTTGACGATGCGGTCAAAGAACAGGCCGTCGGACGACGGTTGCATGGCAGCTCCTCCCTTAGTCGAAACCGGAAATTGTCTGATCTTGTGCCAGATTTACCGGTAACGTAGGAAAAGATGACCCGAGGGACTGCGCCTGTCAAGCAAAAAGTTATCGATAACATACGCCACCCCACGACCTGCCAGCAAAGGCCAGACCGCGCCATGAAAGCCAACCTTGAAGACATCGCCCGGGCTGCCGGGGTATCGAAGATGACGGTCAGCCGTGTCCTGCGCGGGGGGTCCGGCTTTTCAAGCCAGACGCGCGACAAGGTGATGAAGTTCGCGGCATCAATGGGATACGTCCCGAACCGCCTTGCCGCCGCCTTCGGGTCGGATCAGGCCAGCACGCTGGTCGGGATGTGCGTGCCACGGCTGACTTCGGGCCTGTTCGGGCAGGTGCTGGACGGGGTGGACCGCGCGCTTGGCAGGCTGGGATACCAGCTGATGATCGGGGCCAACAACCACTCCGCCGAGGAGGAGGAGGCCTGGATCCGCCAGGTCATTGCCTGGCGTCCGGCGGGACTGATTCTGTCGGGGCGCACACACACACCCGGCACGGTAGACCTATTGCGCAGCGCGACCGGGCCGGTGGTGGAAATCTGGGACCTGACGACCAGCCCCATCGACATGTCGGTCGGCTTTTCGCACTTCGACTGTGGGGCCGAGATGGGGCAGTTCCTGCTGCGGCGCGGGCGGCGGCGGGCGGGCTATGTCGGCGCGCTGGCTCGGGCCGATGTCATGGGCGCGGCGCGACTTGAGGGGTTCGAGGCCACCCTGACCCGTGCCGGGCATCCGCTGGTCGCCCGCGAAGTGCTGCACGACATGCCGGGCTTTTACGCTGGCTACTATGGGCTTGAGACGCTGCTCGCCCGTGAGGCGCGGCTGGACGTGGTCTATTTCCACAACGACGAAATGGCGATTGGTGGTCTGGCCTATGCCCAGGCGCGCGGCATTCGGGTGCCCGAAGATCTGGGCATTGCCGGTTGGGGCGGGATGGAGGCGGCGTCGATCCTGCCGCGCAGGCTGACGACGACGGTAGTGCCGACCACCGCCATCGGCAAGGCCGCCGCCGAGGCGTTGGTGGCCCGGTTGAAGGGCGAAGCCGGGGCTGATGTGACGGTCGTCCCCACCCGGCTGGAACCGGGTGAGACGGGCTGAGGTGCCTTAAACCTTTGCCCAGGGCCCGTGCGGCAGATCAAGCCCGTCCAGCCGTTTGAACCCGTGCAGGCCAAAGAAATCGCGCTGGCCCTGGATCATGTTGGCAGTCCCACGCGCGGTGCGCATCATGTCGAACCACGCCAGACCCGACGACAGCGCCGGGCAAGCCAGACCGTGCAATGCGCCCGCCGCCACGACCCGGCGCAAGGCAGGCACCGATTGACGCAAAAGACCGGCAAAGAACGGCGCAAGCATCAGGTTGCGTCCTGCATCTTCGGCCAGCGCCTGCGCCATGTCATTCAGCATCGCCGACCGGATGATGCAACCCGCGCGCCAGACCCTTGCAATCGCGGGCATGTCCAGAGCCCAGCCAAAGTCCGCTCCCGCCGCCGTCATCATCGCAAAGCCTTGCGCATAGCACAGGATCTTCCCTGCGATCAGCGCCTGCTCCAGATCATCAGGCGACAACCCTTCCACGCGGGCCGGGGCCGTGCCAAACAGCGCCTCACCCGCTGCGCGTTCGGCCAGCCGGGCCGACACGTTGCGCGCCATCACTGCCGCTTCGATAACCGGGATCGGGGCGGCAAGGTTCTGCGCCTCGATCACGGTCCAGCGCCCGGTGCCTTTTTGGCCTGCCGCGTCCAGGATCACGTCCAGCAATGGCCCGCCCGAAGCCGCATCATCCGCCAACGCGACCTTGCCCGAAATCTCGACCAGATAGGACCGCAGGATGCCCTTGTCCCAAAGCTGGAACGTCGCGCCGATGGCCTTTGCCCCCATGCCAAGCCCGTCGCGCATCACGCCGTAAACCTCGGCGATCATCTGCATGTCGGCGTATTCAATGCCGTTGTGGACCGCCTTGACGAAATGCCCCGCCCCCGCAGGCCCCATGTGATCGGCGCAAGGCGTGCCATCCTCGGCCCGGGCAGCGATGGCCTGCAGAATGGGGGCCATGCGCGCCCAATCCTTTGCCGTGCCGCCTGCCATGACGGCGGGGCCGTGGCGCGCGCCTTCCTCACCGCCAGAGACGCCGATGCCCATGAACCGGAACGGCAGGCCTGCGGCATTGCGGCGGTTGGTGTCGTGGAAATTCGCGTTGCCCGCGTCGATCACCAGATCGTCCGGGCCAAGAAGCCCGGACAGCGCGGCCAGCTGGTCATCGACCGCTGGCCCTGCAGGCACCATCAGGATGATCGCGCGGGGTGGCTTGATTGCGGCGACCAGATCGGCAAGGGATTCCGTCGGCGTGACACGCTCCGCCAGGTCCCCGGCGCTGGCATGGAAATCGCGTGTAACCTGCGTGGTGCGGTTCCAGACCGCGATTGGAAAACCGCTTTCGGCGATGTTCATCGCCAAGGCCGCTCCCATCGTGCCAAGGCCGATAAGTCCGATTTCTGGGGTCTTCATGGCCATTGCACTCCGTTGCGGTTCAAGATCACCGAATAGACGCTGGTTGAGGCAGTAATGAACAGCCGGTGCTTGGCCCGCCCGCCAAAGCAGATGTTCGACACCAGTTCCGGCACCAGAATCTTGCCCATCAGATGCCCGTCCGGCGCGATGCAATGCACCCCGTCGGCGGCTGAAGACCACAGGTTGCCGTCGCTGTCGCAGCGGATGCCATCGGCGCAACCCGGGCTGATCGTGTGGAAAACCCGCCCATTCACGGGCCGCCCGCCCACCATGTCATAGACGCGGATATGCTGGGGGTCGCTGTGAAACATCCGCCCGGTGTCGGCGACGTATAGGCGGCTTTCACCGGGGCTGAAGGCCAGTCCGTTCGGGCAGGCCATATCGGTGATGACGGCCTCGATGCTGCCGGTTGGGTCGATGCGGTAGACTTGGCAGGGAAGCTCTTGAGTTGCGCGGAAGCCTTCGTAATCAGTGCTGATCCCGTAATGCGGGTCGGTGAACCAGATGCTGCCATCCTTGGTGACGATCACGTCATTCGGGCTGTTCAAGGGCTTGCCGTCAAAACCATCCGCAACCACCGTGACCGAGCCATCCCAGTCGGTCCGGGTGACGCTGCGGGTCCCGTGCTGGCAGGAAATCAGCCGTCCCTGACGGTCGCGGGTGTGGCCGTTGGCATAGTTGGACGGCTGGCGGAACGTGGTCACGCCGTCTTCGGTCCAGCGCAGGATGCGGTTGTTCGGGATGTCAGAGAAAAGTAGGCAGCCAAGGTCGCCGAACCAGACCGGCCCCTCGACCCAGTCGAACCCGGTGGCAAGGCGCTTGACGGGGGCGTTGCCCAGCACATAGGCCCCGAAGGCAGGATCGTGGATTTCGAAGAATGACATGACAGCTGCCTCCCGTTCCGTTAATGTTATCGTTACCACAGACAGGCGTCAAACCGAAAGGCCGGGCCATGCAGATCACTTCAGCGACCGAACGACTGACCGATGCAGCGCTTCTGGCCATGTTGCACGCAAGCGCGGACAAGGCGCAAGCCATGGGTCAGCCGCAATGCATCGTGATCGTCGATCCTTCCGCCGTCGACCTTGCGGTCTTGCGGATGGCAGGCGCGCGGATATTGTCGATGCGGTCGGCCCGGGCCAAGGCGCAGACGGCGGCCTCGACTGGCAAGCCGTCGGGCGCGCTGGCCGAGCCGGTCCGCCTGGCGATTGCGGTGGCGACCGAAGGCACGATGACCGGCCTGCCGGGGGGCCTGCCGATCTGGCGGAACGGCGTGCTTCTGGGCGGGATCGGCATCGGGTCGGGAACCGGCGATCAGGACGTCGAGGTGGCACAGGCGGCGCTGGCAGCCATTGGGGCCAGCAGCGCGCCTTAGGCCGAGAACACGATCTGCGCCTTCATCGCTTGTGACCGATCACTGGCCAACCGGAACGCGGCTTCGGCCTGATCCAGCCCGACCGTATGGGTGATCAGGGGCTTTACGTCGATCAGCCCCTTTTGCATCAGCCCCACCCCCACCGCGAATTCCGGGTGAAAGCGGAACGATCCGCGCAGGTCCAGTTCTTTGGCCGTGATCGCCATCATCGGCAGGGTCATGTCGCCACCCAGCCCCAGTTGCAGGATCACCCCGCGCGGGCGTAGTGCTGCTATGCCACCGGCCAAGGCTGCCGCGACGCCAGTGCATTCGTAAAGGACGTCGAAATATCCCTTGTCCGCGCTGTAGGCCGCCAAAGCATCAGGCTGGGTCCCGGTGTTGATCACCCGGTCAGCCCCCACCTTTCGCGCCAAAGCAAGCGTGAAATCCGACAGGTCGGTCGCCACGATCTCCGCCGCCCCGGCCCGCCGTGCGGCAAGGATGGACAGCACGCCGATCGGCCCGCAACCGGTGACCAGCACCCGTTTGCCCAGCATGTCGCCCGCCCGCTTTGTAGCATGCAGCGTCACGGCAAGGGGCTCGCCCATCGCCGCCTCACCCGCCGTCAAACCAGTGGCATCAACACATTGGCTGGCATCGGCGACAAGGCTTTCGCGGAACGCGCCCTGGATGTGGGGGAACGGCATGGCGCTGCCGTAAAAGCGCATGTTCAGGCACTGGTTCGGCAGGCCTTCCAGACAGAACTTGCACGCGCCGCAGGGGCGGCTGGGCGACACGGCGACCAGTTGGCCTTTGGTGAAGCCGGTGTCACCGGCATCCTCGACATAGGCTGAAACCTCGTGCCCCATAATCATCGGCTCTTTCAGCCGCACCGCGCCGAAACCGCCGTGGTTATAGTAGTGCAGGTCCGACCCGCAGACCCCACCGGTTGCCAGCCGCAAGCGCAGTTGCCCCTGCCCCATGACCTCCTCTGCCTGGTCCTCGATCCGCAGATCCTTGGCGGCGTGAATGACTATCGCCCGCATCATGCCACCGGGGTCAGTAAGGGCTGACCAGCGAAATGCGCTGACAGGTTGTCGCGCATCAACTTGCCCATGGCCTTGCGGGTATCGACCGTGCCCGAGCCGTGGTGCGGCTGCAACAGCACGTTCGGCGCAGTCAGGAAGCGGGGGTTCAGGTTCGGCTCGCCCTCGAAAACATCCAGCGCGGCGCCGGCGATCCGGCGGCCCTCCAGCGCGTCCAGAAGCGCCGCTTCGTCCACGTTTGCAGCCCGGCTGATGTTGATCACTGTCCCGTCCGGCCCCAGCGCCTGCAGCACGCGGGCGTTGACGATGTGGCGGGTTTCGGCCGTAGCGGCCAGTGCCACGAACAGATGGTCAGACCGTTCGGCCAGCGCCACGGCATCGGGCACGAAGGTCCAGCCCTCGGCCCCCGGCTTCGGTCCCCTTGCGGAATAGGCGATTTCCATCCCGAAGCCTTGCAGCCGCCGTGCAATCGCCGTTCCGATCCGCCCCAATCCCAGAATCCCCGCTCGCGTCCCCGAGACCTTGCGCGTCAGCGGCGGAACGCCTTTGGCCGCCCAGTCGCCCGAGCGGACCCAAGCCTCAGCCGGCCCCATCTTGCGCACAAGGGACAGCAGCATGGCAACGGCCAGATCGGCGACATCCTCGGTCAGCACGTCCGGCGTGTTGCTGACCCTGATCCCGCGCGCCTTGCAACTGGCCAAATGCACCGAGTCATAGCCCACACCGAAGACGCTGATCATTTTCAGCTTCGGGCAGGCCGCGATCATGGCCTCGGATGCCCCAAGGTCGCCGCGCGTGGCAATCGCGTCGATCTTCGGGCCGACCTCGGCCAGAAAGGCGTCCTTGTCTGCAGCCTCCCACCAGCGGTGAACGGTATAGGCGGCGTCCAGCGGCCCCTGATCCCATTCCGGGTAAGGGCCGACTTGCAGGATATGGGGTTTTGTCATGGCGGGTCCGTTCCGGGCTTGACTGGTCTATTGACAGGGCATGTTAACGATAACATAAACAGGAGAAACCCCGCTTGTCGAGAGCGAACTGAAAGGAAGTGAACCTTGGGATACCGGCTTTTTGATCTGACGGGCAAACGGGCGTTGATCACCGGGTCGTCGCAGGGCATCGGCTTTGCGCTGGCCGAAGGGCTGGCGGCGGCAGGCGCGCAAGTCGTGCTGAACGGGCGTGACACGGCCAAGCTTGCCGCCGCCGCCGCGCGCATTCCAGGGGCCGAGACTTTGGCGTTTGACGCCACCGACCATAACGCCGTCCGCGCCGCGGTGGATGCGTTCGAGGCTGCGGGCAAGCCCATCGACATTCTGGTGAACAACGCCGGCATGCAGCACCGTGGGCCGCTGGAGGACTTCCCGGCTGACGCGTTCGAGCGTCTGTTGCAGACCAACATCGCATCCGTGTTCCATGTAGGGCAAGCCGTCGCCCGCCACATGATCGCGCGGGGGCGGGGCAAGATCATCAACATCGCATCGGTGCAGACCGCCCTCGCCCGGCCGGGGATCGCGCCCTATACGGCCACGAAAGGCGCGGTTGGCAACCTGACCAAGGGCATGGCAACCGACTGGGCCAAACACGGGCTGAACTGCAACGCGATTGCTCCGGGCTATTTCGACACGCCGCTGAATGCGGCCTTGGTGGCCGATCCCACATTTTCCGCCTGGCTGGAAAAGCGCACCCCCGCCGGGCGCTGGGGTCAGGTTCAGGAATTGCAGGGGGCCTGCATCTTCCTGGCCTCGGACGCGGCCAGCTTCGTCAACGGTCATATCCTGTATGTCGATGGCGGCATCACGGCATCCCTATGATGCTGCGTGTCGTCATCATGGGCGTGTCTGGTTGCGGCAAGTCGTCGGTTGGAGAAGGGCTTTCCGCGCGCCTTGGCATCCCCTACCGCGACGGCGATGATCTGCATCCCGCTGCAAATGTGGACAAGATGCGCATGGGCATGCCCCTGACCGACGACGACCGCTGGCCATGGCTGGACCGGGTGGCCGAGGTGCTGACCAAGGATGCCCCAGTCATCGTCGTCTGCTCCGCCCTGCGCCGCGCCTACCGGGACCGGCTGCGCAAAGGCGCGGGCGGGCGGGTGCATTTCATTCACCTGACCGGCAGCCGGGACCTGATCGCCAGCCGCATGGCCGCACGGACCGGGCATTACATGCCGTCCAGCCTGCTGGACAGCCAGTTCGCCGCCCTTGAACCCCCGGGGCCGGATGAGGCGCTGACCATCGACATCGACCAACCGCTTGCAACGATAATCACCGCCGCCGCCGAAGGACTGACCCCATGACCGACACAATCGCCTTGATCGGAGCAGGTGCAATGGGCGGGGCCATCGGCGCGCGTCTGGTGGCCACCGGCACGCAGCTGGTGGTCTTCGACCTTGACCCCGCCAAGGTGGCTCCCCTCGTCGCGACAGGCGCAACCGCAGCACCCTCAGCCGCCGCCGCCGCGACGGGTGCGCGGGCGGTCATCCTGTCCTTGAACGCTCCTCACATCGTGCGCGCCGCCGTCTTCGGTCCCGCTGGCGTCGCCGAAGGTGCCGCCCCCGGCACGCTGATCATCGACATGTCCTCAATTGACCCTGCGGCGACCAAGGCGCTTGCTGCCGACGCCGCTGCCAAAGGTCTGCATTGGGTGGACAGTCCCCTTTCAGGCGGCATCCCCAAGGCGGCGACGGGGGAGTTGACTCTGATTCAAGGCGGCGAGGCCGAAGCTGTGGCTGCGGCTCAGGCGATCCTGTCACAGGTCGCATCAAACCAGACCCGGATGGGCGGGCCGGGGGCGGGGCAGACCACCAAGCTGATCAATCAGGTCCTGTGCGGGTTGGGCTTTTTGGCGGTGGCCGAGGCGACAGCGCTGGCCGAAGCGGCGGGCGTGGATGTCACGATGATCCCGCAGGCGCTTAAAGGTGGGCGGGCCGACAGTGCCATCCTGCAGGAATACATGCCCCGCTTTGCCGCCCGCGACTATCGCCGCACCGGGCGGATCGACAACATGGTCAAGGACCTGAACGGGGCGGCCGACCTTGCCCGGCTGACCCACACCCCGATGCCCCTGACCGCCCTTTGCGCCGAAATGCACCGGATGCTGACCGCCGCAGGTCTTGGGGGCGAGGATCAGGCCGCGCTGATGGAATTCTTTAAAGGTCCGAACAAGGAACAGTTCAAATGATCACCCGTTACGCCCTTTTCGAAGGCACCGTCGCTCCCGGGCAGGCGCAGGCGTTCCGCGCCGCCGTTCTGGCCGAGATCCTGCCCGTCTGGCGTCGCTTTCCCGGCGCGCTGGCGATCCATGTCACCTTTGCCGATGACCGTGACGAAGGCGCGCCGGAATTTCCGCTGATCCTTGCCATCGACTGGCCCGACCGTGCCACGGTGGAGGCGTTTCTTGATCACCCGATCCGCAAGGAAGGCCGCGCCGCGACCGAAGGCGTGCTGTCGCGCTTTTTCACCGGGCGCATTCACCACCATGTCACCACCGCCCACAGCTTCGACCCAGTGTAAGCGGCGATGGAATTGCTGGATTTTCATCCCGGTTAACGATAACAAACCGGGATGACCACCAGCCGCAAGTCCCCCACCATGGCCGATGTCGCCCGCCTTGCGGGGGTGTCGCCGATGACCGTTAGCCGCGCCTTCAAGACCGACAGTTCGGTCAGCGACGCCACGCGCGATGCCATCCTTAAGGCGGCGGATGATCTGGGCTATGTGTTTGACAGCACCGCCTCTGCCTTGCGGTCGCAAAAGACAGACTTCATCGCCGTCACCATTCCGTCGATCAACAATGCCAACTTTGCCGAAACCGTGCGCGGGCTGTCCGAAGGTCTGAAATCGCGCGGCTTGCAGATCCTCTTGGGCTACACCGACTATGACATGGCCGAGGAAGAGCGCCTGATCGAACAGTTCCTGCGCCGCCGCCCCGAAGCCATTGTCGTGACCGGCGGCCAACATACGCCGCGCGCCCGTCGGATGCTGGAAAACGCGGGCATCCCGGTGATCGAAACCTGGGACCTGCCCAAAGACCCTATCGGCCATGTCATCGGCTTTTCCAACGCCGATGCGGTGCGCGGCATGGTGGATCACTTCGTGGCCAAGGGCCTGACGCGCATCGGCTTTATCGGCGGCGACACCACGCGGGACACCCGTGGCGCTGACCGTCGCGCCGGGTTCATTGCGGCAATGCAGGCGCATGGACTGGATGCAACCCGGCTTGTAGCCGCCGGAGTGCCGCCAATTTCGATGCGGGAAGGTGCAGAAGCAATGGGGCACCTGCTGGACACTTTGCCCGACACCCAAGCGGTGATCTGCGTGTCCGACCTGTCAGCCTTCGGTGCCCTTACCGAATGCCAGAGGCGCAGGGTTTGTGTTCCCGACAGGCTGTGGATCGCGGGCTTTGGCGATTATGAGATCGCCGAGATCGCCGTTCCGACCCTGACCACGATCAACCCCTTCCCGCGCGAAATCGGCGCCCGGACCGCCGAACTGATCCTTGGCCTGCTTGATGGCCAAGATGGCCTGCCGGCACGGATAACCATTTCACCAGCGCTCCTGATCCGCCAGTCGACAGGTTAAGCGTGCAGGGCTCCGGCCGGTGTGGCGGTCCTGGCCATGAGTATGCGAAAGGGCCCTTTATCGGCGCCTTGGGGTCAGGTCCTTTTGACCCTGCGAGACGGCAGGTTGCATCTGCAGGCCCGCGTCCGATCGCTGGGCAACCTGGCGTGTTATGCCGCCAGAACTCCGAGCGAACCTGCGGGGGCCGGGAGCACGAGCGCCGCCCAGCGGCGCAAGCGCGTTGGGTCCGATATTGGAAACGGAGCTTGCTGGGCTAGAACCGACTCTGCGGTTTGCCAGTATGCTTTGGATATTGTCTGGACACTGCTTAGCCCGATCCAGGTGTCAGCCGAAATCAAAAAAAGGGTGCCCGTTCCCGGACACCCTCCCCGCCCCCGAAAGGCGACAATCCTTACCCGAACACCCGCCCCAGCGCCGCATCAATCGCGCCGGTGATCTCGTCGATATCATCCGGCGTGGCAATCAGTGCGGGCGACAGGCACAGCGTGTTGTTGAACCCCGGCACCGACCGGTTGGTCATGCCGATGATCACGCCCTGGGCCATGCAGTCGGCCACCACAGCGGCGACCTTCTTTTCGTCCATCGGTTCTTTTGTCGCGCGGTCGGCGACCAGTTCGGCCCCAAGGAACAGGCCCTTGCCGCGCACTTCGCCAATGACCTTGTGCTTGTCCATCAGTGCCTGCAGGTTTCCAAGGCAACGGTCGCCCATCGCCAACGTGTTGGCCAAAAGCCCCTCGTCCTCGATGATCCGCATGTTCTCCAGCGCCGCCGCCGGGCCTGCGGTGCAACCGCCAAAGGTGCTGATATCGCGGAAATAGCTGAGCGGGTCGGCGGCGTCGTCCTTGAACTTCTCGAAGACCGCCTCGGTCGTCACCGTGCAGGAGATCGCCGCATAGCCAGAAGCGACGCCCTTGGCCATGGTCACGAAGTCGGGCTGGATGCCGTAGTGCTGATAGCCGAACCAGACCCCGGTGCGGCCGACGCCACACACAACCTCGTCGATATGGAGGAGGATGTCGTACTTGCGGCAAATCTCCTGCACCCGCTCCCAATAGCCCTTGGGCGGGACGATCACGCCGCCGCCTGCGGTCACCGGTTCAAGCACCAGACAACCGATCGTGTCGGCACCTTCGCGCAGGATCACCTCTTCGATGGCATCCGCCGCGCGTTCCCCATAATTTTCCACGTCCCACTGCGCCCGGTATTCCAGGCAATGCGGGACCATGACAAACCCGTCCGGAAACGGCCCGTACTGGGCGTTCCGTTGCGCCTGACCGCCGCTGGCAAGGGCGGCGATGGTGGTGCCGTGATAGTCACGCTCACGGTACAGGATCTTCCACTTCTTGCCGCCGTGATGCCGGTGCGACATCTGGCGGACCATCTTGTAAACCTTCTCGTTCGCTTCCGAGCCCGAGTTGGAATAGTAAACGCGCGTCATCCCCGGCATCTTTTCGATCAGTCGCTTGGCAAAGATCGCCCCGGGGATCGAACCTGCCGACCCGGCGAAATAGTTCAGCTTGACCAGCTGGTCGCGCACCGCATCGGCAATCGACGTGCGCCCATAGCCGACGTTGACCGTCCAGACCCCGCCCGAGACCGCGTCAAGGTGTTCCTTGCCCTTGGCATCCCAGACCCGCATGCCCTTGCCCTCGACGATGACGCGGGGATCGACGGTCTCATACTGCTTGTGCTGCGACAGGTGG
>CAIXBE010000262.1 GCA_903917595.1 uncultured Rhodobacterales bacterium | reverse complement strand
GCGCGCGCGCTGTATCCCGAGGCGATGAAGGAGCAACGCGTGCTGCGCCCCGAAACCTTTGGACTGAAAAGCATCGGACATATCCCGCCATTCCACCGCCGCAACGCCGTTCTTTGGCCTGCCATCCTGGACTGAGCCCTCAGGACTTGGTGCATCCGATCCCGGCACGCGCCAAAAGTTTTCGAAAACTTTTGCAAATTCCTTCGAAGGAATTTGGCCCCGGGCAAGCGTGAGGTCAGGTCTTGCCCCCGTCGTGTCGCGACTTTACCGTCAGGCTCTTCTTGACCATGCGGCCGAACTGCCGGGACCTTGCGCGGGCCTGCGCCGGGGTTTCGGTGTTGTGGCGGTCCTCGCGTTTCAGCTTGTCCCAACGGTCAAGCCGTTCGGCATCCAGAAGACCGTCCGCAACCGCCTGGCGCACTGCACAACCGGGTTCGGACTGGTGGGTACAGTCGCGGAACCGGCATTTGCCCAGATGTTCGGTCACGTCCTGAAACACCGCGTCGATGCCCGCACTTGCATCGGCCAGACTAAGCGCACGCATGCCGGGGGTGTCGATCAGCCAGCCGCCAAGGCTCAGCCCATGCAGCGACCGGGTGGTGGTCGTGTGACGGCCCCGGGCGTCATCCTCGCGGATAGGTGCTGTCAGGTCGTCGCGGCCGGTCAACGTGTTGGTCAGCGTCGTCTTGCCAACACCCGAGGACCCCAGCAACGCCACCGTCTGCCCGGGCCCGCACCACTGCGCCAGATCCGCCGCAATGCTGGAGTCTCGGGCGTCCAGCGCCAGAACCTGCAGGCCGCGCTGCAGACGGGCGGCTTGAGTGCGGTAATCCTCGGCCGTCTCAGTGGTATCGGCCTTGGTCAGCAGCACGACCGATTCCGTCCCCGCCTCTGCGGACAGGGCCAGATACCGCTCCAGCCGCGCGGGGTTGAAATCGGCGTTGCACGAGGTGACGATGAACAAAGTGTCCACATTGGCCGCGATCAACTGGTGCGCCAGACCGGTGCCCGCCGCCATGCGCGACAGCAGCGTCTTGCGGTCCAGACGCCGGATCAGCCGGATGCCGTCCGACAGCACCCAGTCACCAATGGCAAGCGCGCCGGCGTCAAGCGCCCCGGTCAGCGACAAGGTCACCGGGCCTGCGGTGGTCAGCCCGTCGATGCGGGCGCGGTGGACGCCTGACAGGCGGACCGGGGTCAGGGAAAGCTCGTCAGCCTCAAGCTGCGACAGAAAGAACTGTGACCAGCCAAGAGTGGCAAGCGTGTGGGGTTCGGTCATGTGATGCGGTTCCTGCAATCGGAAATCCAGCCCTTTGCGGGTCCGAAACGGACGCGCGGGCGGTTTCGGGCAAGCGCGCGGAACGTTCTAAAGGTCAGCCCGCGCGGGCCCGGAGACGTGCAACGGCAGTCATCGACATTCTCCAATGGTCAAAGTGCAGTGTGGGTGAGAGGCTGGGCACCGCAGGTAATCAAAAAATCGAAGCTGATCAAGTCGTTGAGATAGGTCGCAGTCTTCGTTTCCGGCGCCGGATGACAGTTGTGTTGTGGCAAAAGAACCACTCTTGTTCAAAGCAATCGCTAGCTTGGCCTTGGAAGAATTGCAAGGTGTATCGCAGGACTGGCCTTATCCCAGGCTCGTTTGCGGCAACCTTCTGTCAACTTGGAGGGCAGGTCCTTTTAACCTGGCCCTTGATGACAGCGCCGCAACATCAAGGACGCCGCGTCCAGATGATGGCCTGTGCGGATCGTGCACGGATCCGTTTTGTCCCTGAAGTGGAGCTTCCGGCGAAGATTGGCGATCCGACCGCGAGTGGCCCGGGGTGTTTGAATTGCATAAAGGTCAAGCCCTGCATTGACCCGCAGTTCGCTATTGGCAAGATCCCCGATTGCAGCAAGGTTCGAGATGCGATTGTTTTTGG
>CAIXBE010000261.1 GCA_903917595.1 uncultured Rhodobacterales bacterium | reverse complement strand
GCTGTGGTGCGCCTGCTCGCCGACCGGTTGATGGTGATGAAGGGCGGGCATGTAGTGGAACAAGGCCTGACCGATCAGGTGCTTGATGATCCGCAGCACGCCTACACCCAGCTTTTGGTGTCATCGGTCTTGCAGGTCTAGGATGCAGTTCGCTTACCGCCCCGACGAAGGCCATCTGACCCGTCTGGACCAAGCCGCCGATCTGTCCACCGCGCTGTGGATCGACCTTTACCGTCCCTTGCCCAGCCAGTCGGAGGCTGTGGCGCGACTGGGTGTCATCCCGCCCACGCTGGCCGATATGGAAGAGATTGAAATCTCCAACCGGCTTTATCGCGAAGGCGGGGCTGATTACATGACTGTGGTTTTGCCCGGCTTGTCGCAAACCAAGACTCCGACATCGGGCCCGGTCTGCTTCATCCTGACGCCTGACCGGCTGGTGACACTGCGCTATCACGCGCCGCGCCCGTTCGAGACTTATCCCGAACGCGCGGGCAAAGTTGGCCCCGGCTGCGATACGCCCGATAAGGTGTTTCTGGGTCTGATAGAGGAAATCATTGGCCGCATGGCAGATATTCTGGAAGGCATCGGGCGGAGTCTGGATGAAGTGGCATCGGGCATTTACCAAAGAGAAACCAAGGGCTTGCGCGCCGACATGCTACAAGACGCATTGGAACGGGTGGGGCGCGAAGGCGATCTTCTGGGCCGGGTGCGCCTTGGTCTGTTGACCGTCGAACGCGCGGTCAGTTTCTTTGGCCAGACCCTTGCCGACCGCCCTGATGCGGGTCTGCGTCCTTTGGTAAAGGGCCTGATGCGCGATCTGCAGGCACTTGAGGTGCACGCGGATTTTCTGGGTTCGCGGCTTGCCCTGACCTCGGATGCGACACTTGGCATGATCAACCTGTCGCAAAACGTCACTGTAAGGATCGTGTCGGTGGTGGCGGCGTTGTTCATGCCGCCCACGCTGATTGCCAGCGCTTACGGCATGAACTTCGCCCATATGCCGGAACTGGCGCATCCGATGGGCTATCCGATGGCCTTGGCCATGATGCTGACCTCGGCTGTAAGCACCTATCTTTTCTTCAAATGGAAGCACTGGCTATGATCGAAATTCGAGACCTTTGCAAAAGCTTTACCCTTCACAATCAGGGCGCCGCGGTGATTCCGGTGATGGCCGGGGCAGCCCTTGATGTGGCCCCCGGCGAATGCGTCGGGCTGATCGGAGCGTCTGGGGCGGGAAAATCGACGCTGATGCGGATGGTCTGGGGAAATTACCTTGCGGCCTCGGGCGTGATCCGGGTGGGGGCTCTGGACGTGGCCCAGGCGCAGCCGCGCCAGATCATCCAGTTGCGCCGCGAAACTTTGGGCTATGTCAGCCAGTTCCTGCGCGTGGTGCCGCGCGTGCCGACGCTGGATGTGGTGGCCGAGCCCTTACTGAACCTTGGCGTGCCTGCTGGTCATGCGCACGACCGGGCAGCGGCGCTGCTATCGCGGCTCAACATCCCCGAACGGCTGTGGACTCTTTCGCCCACCACATTTTCGGGTGGCGAACAGCAGCGCGTCAACATCGCGCGCGGCTTTGCCCATCCTTATCCGGCGCTGCTTCTGGACGAGCCCACCGCCAGCCTCGATCTCACCAACCGCGAGGTGGTGCTGTGCCTGATCGAAGAGGCCAAGGCGCGCGGCGCGGCGATCCTGGGCATCTTTCACGACGAGGCCGCCCGCGACCGGGTATGTGACCGGGTCGTCGATGTGCGCGCCTTCACGCCGAAAGCCGCCGCATGACCAACGAGGCCCCAAAAGGCCGATTGTTTCTGGTCGTCGGTCCCTCTGGGGCGGGCAAGGACACGCTGCTGGCCGGAGCGGTGGCGGCGGAACCGCGCCTCCACTGGGCGCGGCGCGTCATCACCCGGCCCGAAGTCGCAGGCGGCGAACCCTTTGAAGGCGTGACCGAGGCCGTCTTTGCCGCCCGCCTTGCCGCCCGCGACTTTGCGCTGAACTGGCAGGCGCATGGCCTGCGCTATGGCGTGCCAAGGGGCGAGTTGGCCCCCCTGGCTGCGGGGCGCGACGTGGTCCTGAATGGCTCACGCGCGGCTTTTGCCGAGATCAGGGCGGCTTTTCCGGGACTGGTCTTGCTGCACATCACGGCGCCCGTGGCGGTGCTGGCCGACCGTCTGGCCACGCGCGGCCGCGAGACCCGGGCCGAGATCCTGTCACGGCTGCAGCGCGGCAATGTAATGCTGCCCGAAGGCAGCCCTGTGATCGAGATCGTCAACGATGCCAGCCCGATGGACGGCATCGCCCGCCTGCTTCAGGCCATCAGGGGATAACGGTGCAACAGATGAAAGCGCCCGTCCTGATCTTCGCCGAACAGGCACAGCTCCTCCAGCCGGAAGGGCTGCGGCGACAGGCCGTCGAAATGCCGGATAGCGGCAAAGCGCAGGGTTTCGGCGTCCTTGTCCTGCAACCGACCCGACAGGGTGAGGTGAAACTGAAACTGCTCCAGAACGTAAGGATAGCCATAACTTGCAAGCAACTCGCGCTGGCGCGGGGTCAGGCTTTCGGGGCGACGGCGTGCAATTTCGGCTTCGGTCAAAGGCGCGCGCAGGGGGTCAAGATCGACGACAACCTGTGCCGCAAGGTCCAGCAGGGCGGCGGTGTCACCGACAAGGATCATGGCAAGGAAGCCGTCCAGAAAAACCAGTTGCAAGCCAGGCATTTCAACGGGCGCAAGGCGGGTGGCAAGGTCGGCCACAGCCTCGGACAGGTCGTCTGCACTAACGCCCTCAGCCAGCCGGAACGGCGGCTTCAGCGTGCCATGAAACCCATATTTGCGGGGCTCGGCGGTCAGGGCACTGATCCCCGGCACTTCGGGCTGTGGGACCGCGCCACCAGCCACAGCGTCCCACCCAAGCCATGCCGCCGCAGCGGTGCTGAAGTCCCCATCGCGCGGCGCGTAATAGACCGCATATCTTTGCATCTGGTTCATGACCCCTGCCCTAACCGCCGACTGTCACAAAGTTGTGACGCTTAACTGTCACCCCGACCTGCCAAAATCTGAAAGTTAATCCGATGTCCGAGACCATCCTTGCCAATGCCATGCTTGTCCTGCCGGGTGAAGTCTTCCACGGCTCTGTCCGCGTTGTGGCGGGCCAGATTGCCGCCATCGACCAGGGCAGCACCGTCCCCGCCGGGGCAGTGGACTGCGAGGGTGATCTGGTGCTGCCGGGCCTGATCGAGCTGCACACCGACAACCTTGAACGCCACATCGAACCCCGCCCGCGCGTCAAATGGCCCCATGCCAGCGCCATCATCGCCCATGACGCCGAACTGGCCAGTGTCGGGATCACCACGGTCTTTGACGCCCTGCGGGTCGGGTCGGTGGTGTCGAACAAGAAGGCCAACTACGGCGAATATGCCCGGCAACTGGCCGACGAGATTCTGGACCTGCGCGCAAAGGGGGCGTTGAAGATCAGCCACTTCCTGCACCTGCGGGCCGAGGTCTGCTCTGAAACCCTGATCGCCGAGCTTGCCAAGTTCGGCCCCGACGACCGCATCGGCATCCTGTCGCTGATGGATCACACGCCCGGCCAACGCCAATTCCGCGACCTGACCCAGTTGCGCGCCTATGTCTGCGGCAAGCACGGGTTGTCGGAAGGCGAATTTGAGACCCATGTCGCCGATCAGGTCGCCCTGTCCGCCCGTCTGGGTGCCGCGCATGAGGCCGCCGCCGTGACCGAGGCCCGCCGCTTTGGCGCGGTTTTGGCCAGCCACGACGACACCACCGCCGAGCAGGTTATCGTCTCGGCCAGCCACGGCGCGCATTTCGCCGAATTTCCGACGACGGTCGAGGCCGCCCGCGCCTGCCGCGAGGCTGGCATCAAGGTGATGATGGGTGCACCGAACCTGATCCGGGGCGGGTCGCATTCCGGCAATGTCGCGGCCCATGCGCTGGCCGAGGCGGACCTGCTTGACATCGTGTCGTCCGACTATGTGCCCTCGGCGCTGCTGTCGGCCGGGCTGATGCTGGGTGATCTTTGGGGAGATGTGTCGCGCGGCATCCGCACCGTCACCTCGGCACCGGCGGCTGCGGCGGGGTTGTTGGACCGTGGGCATCTGGACGTCGGCGCGCGCGGCGATCTGATCCGCGTGGCGCGGGTGGCCGGGGCGGCAGCGCTGCGCGGGGTCTGGGTGCAGGGCAAGCGGGTGGCCTGAGCAATCCCAGGCTTGCCATTCAAGACCAAAGGACGACCGCTTGATCCTGCCGCATGGACGGTCAGGCCAGACTCTGTCTTGTAGGCGCCGGCTCAAGATTCCGGATTGAAACCAAGCGCGATACGTCCCCCACGCGAGCAATCAGGCCAGCCTCATCGCCTCGAGTCTCGACGTTAAGACGTAGTAGCGGTTCTGTATTCGAGGATCGCAAGTTCAGACGCCAATCGGCGAAGCTGAGCGACAAGCCGTCCAGTCGGTCTATTGTGATCGCTTGGGCCGCCAATGCTGCTTCAACCCTTGCAATCGCATCGGCCGGGTCTGCAACGCGAAAGTTTATCTCGCCCGAGGACGGAAAGGCTGCCCGCGCCTCTGCCAGAAGCGAGGCCAGACTTTTCCCGGTGCGGCCGATCAGTTCGGCCACCAGCAGCCAGGGGATCATGCCGCTGTCACAGGCCATGAAATCGCGGAAATAGTGATGCGCCGACATCTCGCCACCGTAAACCGCGCCGGTATCGCGCAGCGCCTGTTTAAAGTAGGCATGCCCGGTGCGCGTGGCATGCGCCCGCCCTCCGGCCGCTACCACCACCGCCTGCGTGTTCCAGACCACGCGCGGATCATGGACGATGGTCGCCTCCGGTTCCTTGGCCAGAAAGACCCGCGCCAGCAGTCCGACGACATATTCGCCGGGCACAAACCGACCTTCATGGTCGAAGAAAAAGCAGCGGTCGAAGTCGCCGTCCCAGGCGACGCCGAAATCGGCATTGGCCTTAATCACGGCATTGGCCGTCACTGGTTGGTTTTCCGGCAAAAGTGGGTTCGGGATGCCGTTGGGAAAACTGCCGTCGGGGTCGTGATGCAGCCGCACAAAGTC
>CAIXBE010000260.1 GCA_903917595.1 uncultured Rhodobacterales bacterium | reverse complement strand
TTCAGCGCCTGTTCGGCATTGGGCTGGATCAGCCGCAGCGTCTGGGCAAGCGGCGCGGGCAGGGGTTGGGTCAGCCGCCATTGGCCAAACCCCGCCACCACGACCAGCAGCACCGTGGCCGCCACGGCCCCCCTGACACGTGCCAGCACCGGCAGGGCCGCGACGGCAAGAGTCAGGAGGCTGAGGCCCGATGGCCCAAGGACCGCCGCCAACTGGTCAACCGGGGTGCCGATCCAGACATGGCCGACCATCGCCCAGGGAAAGCCGGTCAGGATCACCCCGCGCAGCCACTCCAACGCGACAAAGCTTGCGACAAATGCCAGTGCAGGGCGGGGCAGGGCTGCAGCGAGGGCCGCCGCAACGGCCCAGAACAGGCCCAGCCCGACTGACAGGCCGACCAGCGCAAACGGGGCCATCCAGCCGTGGCGGGCGATATCGACCAGAAACGGCTCGACGATCCACGACAGCGCCAAGGCAAAATAGCCCGATCCAGCGGCAAGTCCGGTCCAGAAGGCGGGTTTCAGGCCCTGATGGCGACCCAGAAGCCAGATCAACCCGCCAAGGGCAGGGATGGTGGCCCACCAGAACCCCAAAGGGGCCTGCCCCAATGCGGCCACCGCCCCCAGCCCGAAGGCAAGGACCAACCGCCGCCATCCGACAAGCCAGAGGTCCGTCATGCCTCACGCGTCGCCCGGAGCGGAAGCCGCCAACCGCACCCGCAGCCGCTTGATCCGGCGCGGGTCGGCATCGACGATTTCGAACTGGACGCCGCTTTCATGGGCCACAACCTCACCCCGCGCCGGGACACGCCCGGCGCGCAGGAAGACCAGACCGCCGATGGTGTCGATTTCCTCATCCTCTTCGCCCGCCCGCAGGGCCACTCCAAGGGCGGCCTCGATTTCCTCAAGCGGAGCGGTGGATTGTGCCAGAATCACGCCGGGCTTTTCTTCTTTCCACAAAGCACCTTCGTCTTCGTCGTGTTCGTCTTCAATCTCGCCGATGACGGTTTCGATCAGGTCCTCGATGGTGACCAACCCGTCGACCCCGCCATATTCGTCGATCACCAACGCCATGTGGACACGATCCTTCTGCATCTTCTGCAGCAGGACACCGGTCGGCATCGATGGTGGAGCATACAGGATCGGGCGCAGCAGGCGTTTCAGGCTGAACCGCCCGCCCGCGCCAAAGCCGTGCTGCAGGGCAAGGTCCTTCAGCAGCACCAGACCTTGCGGGTGGTCCAGCGTGCCCTTGTAGACCGGCACCCGGGAAAAGCCGTGTTCACGAAACACCTCGACCAGATCGGCAAGACCGATGTCGAGGGGCACGGCGGTAATGTCGGCTTTCGGGATCGCCACGTCATCGACCCGCATCCGGCGCAGGGCATGCAGGCCGGGAGTCGATGCCGGGGTCCCGGTGGATTGCGCGGCAGGGTCGGCGTTGCCGGGGCTGAAGGCGGACAACAGGCGTCCGAAAAAGCCGCGTTGGGCTGCGTCGGAACTGGTCTCATCGGTCATTCCGTCCAGCGCGCCCTGCGCTGCGGGTGACTCGTCGGTGCTACTGCCCATCGGTCCTTTGCCCTGAAGACACCCGTCAGGCGGGTGCGCGCCTAATATGGGTCAGAAACGCCGAGGGTTGCAAGTATCTGCACCTCACGCGCCTCCATCAGATCGGCATCTTCTGGCTCGATATGGTCGTGGCCCAGAAGATGCAGCACCGCATGCACGATCAGATGGGTGACATGGTCGGCCATGGACTTGCCCTGAGCCTCGGCCTCCCCGGCGCAGGTTTCCCAGGCGATGGCGATGTCGCCAAGGGCCAGCGGGTCGTCTGGCGGCCCCGGGTCGGGCAGGGCAGGGGCGTCACCGATGATCTCGGGCGCGCGGTCTTCGGACGGCCAGCTCAGGACATTGGTCGGCTGCGGCTTGCCCCGGAAATCGGCGTTCAGCCCGGCGATGCGGGCGTCGTCGCAGCCCATCAGGCTGACATGGTAGCCTGCGGCAGGCAGTCCAAGCCCGGCCAGCGCCGCAACCGAGGCGCGTTCGGCCAAGGGGGCAAGGCCGAAGGCATCCCAGCGGGGGTCTTCGATCAGGGTTTCGACAAGGTCCATGGGTCCGCCCTAGCGCGAAGCGACCGGCGGCTCAACCCCCGCAAAGGTCAGCGAAACGGAGCGCGTTCCGCGCGAAGGGTTTTTTCTCTCGCCTCTGCGCGAAGAGCGCAACCGGCGAGGGGTAAGATGAGTATTTGCGAAAAGAGCAAATGCGGGGGCGGGACGGTGGGTCAGGTGCCGCGCGGTTTGGCGCGGGTGGTGGGTTCGGCGCTTGTCGGGTCTTCGGGCCAGGGGTGGCGGGGATAGGTGCCGCGCATGTCCTTGCGCACGTCGGAATAGCTGGTGGCCCAGAACCGGGGCAGGTCGGTGGTCACCTGCAAGGGCGCGCGGGCCGGGGACAGAAGCGTGATGCGGATCGGTGTGCGCGCAGTGCCCACGACCGGATGGCGGGTGACGCCGAACATTTCCTGCAGGCGGACCTCGATTGCCGGGACCTCACCGTGGTAGTCGATGGGCACCTTGCGGCCCAAGGGCGTGTCGAAACTGGCGGGGGTAAGGCGGTCCATCTCGGCCAGCCGGTCCCATCCAAGAAGGCCCTGCAGCGCCGGGGTCAGGTCAAGCGCGCGCAGGTCGGCTTCGGTCTTCTTGTTCAGAAGATGGGGCATTAGCCAGCTTTCGGCGCTGGCCAGAAGATCGTTATCCTCGACCCCCGGCCAATCGTTCGTGCGCACCAGTCGCGCCCGGGCGCGCAGGCGGCGGGCGGCGTCGGTCCAAGGCAGGCCCAGAAGGCGAAGGCCGTCAAGGGCGGCGCGGGCGGTAGCCTCGGCCGGGGCGTCGGTCCAGGGGCGGTCGTCCAGCACCAGCGCGCCTAGGCGTTCCTGACGGCGGGCCATGACCTTACCGTCGCGGCGCGACCAGTCGCAGGTCTGGGTCCAGGTGATCCTTTTGGCGTAAAGCGCGCGCAGCTCGGTTTCCGAGATCGCCACGGCCTGCCGGATGGTGGCTTCGCGGGCGTCGCCGTCAAGGTCGGTCGCCACGATCAGCCGGGCGCCTGACAGGGGCAGGCCGGGGGCCATCGCCGCGCCCTTGCCGCCTGACAGCACCCAGCGCGGCGCGTCGCCCTTGCGGCGGAGGCCAATGCGGTCGGGATAGGCAAGGGCGGCCATTTCGGCCAGCGACAGGTCGGGGCTAAGGGCGGATGGCACGGCGCGCGCAAGGCGTTTCGCCTCGTCCCGGATCCGGTCCAGCGTCGGGCGGTGCGCGTCGGGTGGCGGGCGACGCAGCGCCTGCATCCGCTGGCCAAGGTCGGGGGGCGTGCCGCGCAGGGGGTCGCGTTCGGCCAGAAGGGCGGCAAGTTCGGCCGCCTTTGGCCCGGCCAGCGCCAGCATGTGGCCAAGGCGGGGATGCAGTGGCAGGCTGGCCAGCAAGTGGCCATGCGCGGTGATGTGGCCCTTGTCATCCAGCGCACCCAGACTTTGCAGCAGCGCCTGCGCCTCGGCCAGGGGACCGGGGGGTGGGGCGGTCAGAAACGGCAGATCGGCCCCGCCCCAAAGGGCCAGTTCCAGCGCCAGAGCGGACAGATCGGCAACCTCGATCTCGGCGGGGGGGAAATTTGCCAGCCCGCCTTCCTCTCCCTTCGTCCACAGGCGGTAGCAGATGCCCTCGGCCACCCGCCCGGCGCGGCCGCGGCGCTGTTCGGCCTCGGCCTTGGTCACCCGTTCCGTCACCAGTCGCGACATGCCCGAGTTGGGGTCGAACCGCGCCCGCCGCGCGCGCCCTGCGTCGATCACCACCCGGATGTCGGGCAGCGTCAGCGAGGTTTCGGCGATGGAGGTCGCCAGCACCACCTTGCGGACGGTGGTCGGCGCAAGGGCCGCGCGCTGGGCAGCGAAATCCATCGCGCCGTAAAGAGGTCGGACGGCGATGTCCTGCATGTCCGACAACTGGCCTTCGACCCGGCGAATCTCACCCTCGCCGGGCAGAAAGACCAGGATGCCTCCCTTTGTTTCAGCCAAAGCCTGCCGGATGGCTCCCGCCACCAGCGCCTCCAGCCGCAGGCTGGCGTCGGGGGTGCGGGGTAGCCAGCGGGTCTCGACTTCGAACGCGCGCCCTTGCGAGGTGATGACCGGCGCATCCCCCATCAGGGCGGCCACCGGGGCCGCGTCCAACGTCGCCGACATCACCAGAAGGGCAAGGTCAGGCCGCAAAGCGCCGCGCACCTCAAGGCACAGGGCAAGGCCAAGGTCGGCGTTCAGACTGCGTTCGTGAAATTCGTCGAAGATCACCAGCCCCACGCCGGATAGTTCAGGGTCGGACTGGATCATCCGGGTCAGGATGCCTTCGGTCACCACCTCGATCCTTGTGGCGGGTGAGGTCTTCGCCTCGCCCCTGATGCGGTAGCCAACGCGCTGGCCGACGCGTTCGCCCAGGGTGTCGGCCATGCGCTCGGCAGCGGCGCGGGCGGCAAGGCGGCGGGGTTCCAGCATCAGGATGCGGCCCGTGATCCGGTCCAAGAGGTGCAGCGGGACGACGGTGGTCTTGCCGGCACCGGGCGGGGCCTGCAGAACGGCCATGCCCTTAGCCGCCAGAGCGGCAGCAAGGTCAGGCAGGATGGCGGTGACGGGAAGCACTTGCATGCGCTGGTTATGGCGCGCGCGGTCGGTCATGGCCAGTGGCACCACCGCCGCCGAGGGCGTCTAAAATTTTCCGTCGAAAAATTTTAGACCTGACTGGGGGTGAGGGCAGGCACGGATGCAATCCGGTCTCGCCAAGGCCGCGCGCATCCGGCACAAATGGGGCGAAGGAGCCGACATATGGACATGCAAGACCGCGCAAGGCTGATCCGGGCCGGGGACCGTCGGGCGCTGGCCCGGGCGATCACGCTGGTAGAAAGCGGGCGGGTCGATCACCGGGCCGAGGCGCTGGCCTTGCTGGATGCCCTGCGCGACCCCCCGCGTCAGGCGCTGCGTATCGGGTTGTCCGGCACGCCCGGAGTGGGCAAGTCGACCTTCATCGAGGCGTTCGGCCTGATGCTGACGGCGCGTGGTCTGAAAGTCGCGGTGCTGGCGGTTGATCCGTCTTCGACCCGGTCGGGAGGGTCGATCCTTGGCGACAAGACCCGGATGGAACTGTTGTCGCGCGATCCGAACGCCTTTATCCGCCCGTCCCCCAGCCAGACCCACCTCGGGGGCGTTGCCCGCCGCACGCGCGAGGCGGTGGCCCTGTGCGAAGCCGCCGGATTCGATGTGGTGCTGATCGAAACCGTCGGCGTCGGCCAGTCCGAAACTCTGGTGGCGGAAATGGCCGACGTGTTCCTGTTGCTGCTCGCCCCGGCTGGCGGCGACGAGTTGCAGGGCGTCAAGCGCGGCATCATGGAGATCGCTGACCTGATCCTGATCAACAAAGCGGATGGCGAGCTTTTGTCCGCCGCGCGCCGGACCTGCGCGGACTACGCCGGGGCTTTGGGCCTGCTGCGCAAGCGCGCGCAGGACCCGCCTGGGTTCCCCAAGGCGATGACCGTTTCGGCCATCGAGGCGCGCGGCATTGCCGAGGTCTGGACCGAGATCACCGCGCTGACCGACTGGCGGCGCGACAATGGCGTCCTTGCCGCGCGGCGGGCGGAGCAGGCGCTGCACTGGTTCGAAGACGAAGTGCGTCAGGGGCTTCTGGCCCAACTTACGGCCAACCCGAAGGTAAAGGCGCAGATGCAGGAGTTGGGGCAAGAGGTTCAGTCGGGCCTGTCGCCCTCACACGCTGCGGCAAAGTTGCTGGCCCTGATTTCCGACAACTGACGCCGATCCCATCCTGCAGGCCAAGTCCGGCCCGGATCAGGGTCCACCGGCGGCCAGCTTGTCGCTGGCTTCCTTAAGCGAGCTTGAGACAATTGTATTCCACTCGCCCGTATCGCGCATTTCGGCAATGCCGCGGTTCAGGTAGGTCATGAATTCCAGCGCCCGCGGGTTGGACTTGTAAGCCATCGCCGCAATCGCCTGGATCGATGTGATGCGTGGGTTCTCGACGATCTGGTCGCCAAGCCCAAGCTCCTGGATCACCACCGCCGCCGCCTGCGATTCGATTGAGGCGACGTCATAGGTGCCATCCGAAAGGCCCTCGAAGCAGTCAGCGGACAGGGACGGAATGGAAATGGTGATCACCGGCTCCATCAGCCCTTCGGCATCCAGGTCCTGAAAGGAATAGCCCTCGGGACGGCAGAACCGCGCGCCCTTCAGATCGGCAAAGGTCTTGGCCCCGGCATACGGGTTGTCCTTCTGCGCGAAAAAGCCAAAGACCGCGTCATACAAGGATTCCGAAAAGATGTAGTTCAGGCACAAGTCCCGGGTCATTTCCGACACTTGATCAAGGTTGGTGCAGTCGATCTGATACCAGGCCACCGAAATGTCGAAGGCATCGTTCGGCAACAGCGTGGTCAGATGCGAATCCCAGTCGTCGACCCAGTCGATCTTGAACGGATAGTCATTTCCTGCCCTGACCATTGCGGTCGACACCAACCGGATCAGAAAGCCGCCGCCGGTCAGCCCCTCATCGGCAAAAGGATACCAGTCACCACCGGTAGCGAACCGGATTTTCGGGCGGTAGCCCCCCGTGCTTGTGCCTGCGGCAGGGGCAGCCGCCACCGCTTCCTCGATCGGGACGACGGTTTCACCTGCCGTCAGCCTTCCGTCTTCGCAGGGGATCAACAATTCCGTACCCGGCGCAAGCTCGATGGTGCCGCGCAGGGCTTCCGAGTTGGCGTTGAACAGGGTCTGATAGTCCAAACGCCCATAGGCAGCCATCGAGATCGCACCCAAGGTGTCGCCTTCCTTGACGACATAGGTCGTGCAGGCTTCCTGTGCATGGCTTGCGGTTCCAAGACCCAAACAGGCCAGCAGGATTAGCGGTAGGATGCTTCGTTTCGAAGTGAAGGTCATAAAAACGCCTCCCATATGGCAAACCCCAGTGTGGAATGGGGTTCATCATGCCTTTTTTTGAATGTGTCCCCCGTTTGCGGCGAGAGTGTGGCGCATTATTTTCAACCTACGCTGAAAACGGACTGTTACCGATAACAATCCCATAAGCTAAGCCATGGAAATAGCTCAGGTCCTGCTGTCACCCTGCGGCTTTCCTGTTCGGCTAGCGCGTGAAGATCAGCGCCAGCCCGACCACGGCCAGCCCCGCACCCAGCCAGCTTTTCGCGCTGGGCCTTTGCCCCGTCCGCAGCCACAACAGCGGCAGGATGATCACGGGCGAGGTCGCCGACAGGGTGGCAATGATCCCAGTCTGCCCACCCTGCAGGGCGAACAGAAACAGCGTCATCCCCAAGAGCAGACCGATCACCGCCGTTGCCGCCACAAGGGCCAGCACCTTCGGCGAAAGGACCGATGGCCGGGGCGGGGCAAAGGGCAGGGTGGCGACCAGCCCCATCGCCAGCCCCGAGGCACCAACCCGGATCAGCGAGGCGACATAGGGGTCAAGCCCCCCAGCCATGTAGGGCCGCGCGATCAGCGCGCCCGCCGCTTGTCCCAAAGCCGCGCCAAGCCCGAACAACAGGCCGGTCCGCAGCCCGCCCCGGACCTGCTCCAGCCGGTGCGCGCCTTCTGACGGGCGGCCCAGGATCGCCAGCGCCACGCCCGCCACCGTGACCGCAATCCCGGCCACCGCCTGCCCCCCCAAAGCCTCGCCCAGCACCAGCCAGCCAAGCACTGCCGCCATCGGCGCGTTCAGCGCAAAGACCGCCCCCGCCCGGCGCGGCCCCAACCGCCCCACCGCCGCAAAGTTCAGCGTGTCGCCAAGAAGGATGCCGATGATGCCCGACAGCGCAAGAACCAACGTCATCTCCCAGTCCGGCAGCGACAGACTGCCGGAGGCCAGCACAATCGCAGCCAGAAGAAGTGTGACCAATGCCTGCCGCGCAAGGTTGAAATGAAACGCCCCCAGCGCCCGGATCGCGTCCGACGCGATGATTCCCGTCATGGCCCAGCAGGTCGCTGTCCCCAGTGCGGCAAGTTCGTGGATCGGCAAGGCCATGACGTGTCTCCCCCCGGCGACAGGTCGCACGATCCCGGGCGGCACCGCAAGCCGCCCCAGTCCGCCCCAAGCCACCTGTGGCCTTTGCTCTTTTTCTAAATACTCCCCGCGCGGAGCGCACTTCCCTGCCGCCTGACCGCTTGACGTCCCCCCGGTTTCCCCTTACACGCCGCCAATCGAATTCGAAGGTCGGGACGTCCCGCTCTTCCCTGTTTTTGCCGAATCAAAGGAACACCGCAATGTCGCGCGTCTGCGAACTCACTGGCAAAGGGCCGATGTCGGGCAACACCGTCAGCCACGCCAACAACAAGTCCCGTCGCCGGTTCCTTCCGAACCTGAACGATGTCACCATGATGTCGGACGTGCTGGGTCAGTCGTTCAAGCTGCGTGTGTCGGCTGCCGGCCTGCGTTCGGTCGACCACCGTGGCGGCCTTGACGCCTATCTGGCCAAGGCCAAGGACGAGGAACTCTCGACCAACGCCCAGAAAATCAAGAAAGAGATTGCCAAGGCACAAGCCTCGGCCTGATCCGGTTCTGTTACAGCCAAAGGCCCCGCCTTCGGAATGAAGGCGGGGCCTTTGGCATTTGTGCAGGCCCAGGGTTAATCACCCGGCGCAGCTGGCCTCGGCGGTTGCACCGAAGGCCTTGTAACGCTCCCAGAACGCATCATCCGATGACGATTGCGACACCCAGGTCGCATGGGCCACGTCCGGGTTCTTGAAAAACTTCGCCGCCCGCCGCTGATCGCCGTCAGACAGCGTCTGGTCGGCCGCCTGTTGGATGCAGCCACACAGCGACCGGTTCGCCGCTCCCCGGTCCGAAGCCATGCAGGCCCTCTCGATCGGACCGGCCAGCGCCGCACCTGAAATTACCGGAAGACTGGCCGCGAAAGCGACCGCAAGCATCATGGGTTTCATTCGTCTCTGCCTCGTTGCCAGGCCCGGGGATGCGTCGTGCAGTCCTCCGTCTCTGGTCATTTTCTGCCATGGATCATGCCAATACCAAGCGATTTTTTCAAGCCCCGGCATGGGCTTGGCGCTTTCCTGCCGACATCCGCAACCCCTCGCGGAGACGGGGTATTGCTGCTACAATATGCGGTAGACCGCCGCCAATCCCTTGCCCGACCACACCAAAATGTGAGCCGCCATGTCCGACGCCGCCCCATCCCCCCGCACCCGTGCCCGCCGCCTGCATGAAAAGGCGGCTTACGACCGCGACACGATCAACGCGATCCTTGATGCGATGCCGGTGGCCCATGTCGGGCATGTCGTCGACGGCTTTCCCGTCGTCACCCCCACGCTGCAATGGCGCGAGGGGGACCGGATCTACTGGCACGGCTCCTCTGCCAGTCGGATGCAGAAACGCGCCGCCGATGCACAGGTCTGCGTCACTGTCACCCTGACCGACGGCATGCTGCTGGCGCGTTCAGGGCTGGAGCATTCGGTGAATTACCGCTGCGTCATGGTCTTTGGTCAGGCCGAAGTGGTCGAAGGCCCCGCGGCCAAAGAAGCTCATCTGAAAGAGATGATGGACCAGCTTTTCCCCGGCCGCTGGGAGGCGCTGCGCCCGATCACCGCGCAAGAGCTGAAAGCCACCCGCATCCTGTCGCTGCCCCTGACCGAGGCTTCCGCCAAAATCTCTGCCGGTCCTCCGCTTGACCCGCCCGAAGACGTGACCTGGCCGGTCTGGGCTGGTGTCCTGCCGATCCACCTGACCATGGGCGCGCCCGAGCCTGCCCCGGACCTCGCGCCGGGCATCGCGCTGCCGAACCATGCCGCCAAGTATCGCTTTGGTGTTTCGTCACAGGAAGATTAGGACGTCTGGTCCTTCACAAGGGTGCCGCCCCGACCTTTAGCACCATACGAAGACGGTTCGGCAGGACGATCCCTTCGGGCAGGTTGAGCGCCCGGCTTTCGACCACGGCGCGAAACCCGACGCGATTGTAAAAATGCACCGCCGGATTGTCCGCCGCCGTATCCAGATGCACTGCCCGCAGCCCAAGCAGCCGGGCCTTTGCAACTGCCTCGTCGATCAGCCGCCGTCCAAGGTCTTGCCCGCGCATTTCGGGTGCCACCACGATGTTCAGGATATAGAGAGCTTCGTCCGGAACCTGCGGGAACAGCCATTCCATCGCGTCGTAGGCCGCAGTCATCTGCTGGACCGCATCTGGGTCAAGAATAGCCACTTGCCG
>CAIXBE010000259.1 GCA_903917595.1 uncultured Rhodobacterales bacterium | reverse complement strand
CCTTGGGCGAAGGCCCCGGTCACCAGTCTTAGCCAAGGCCAGCGGCATTATTTATGCCTGCTGTCAGTTCTGTTGATGCAGCCGCGCACCATCCTGCTGGACGAGCCCCTGGCAGGTCTGGACCTGCCGACGCAAATCCGCCTTGCCCGCCGTTTTGCCGCCCTGCCGCAGCGGCTTATCACCATCACCCACGACCCGGCGACCCTGCAGGACGCCGACCGGGTGGTCTGGCTGGAGGCTGGCAAGGTTGCCGTCGACGGTCCGCCCTCAACCGTCCTGCCCGCTTTTACCGCCGAAATGGCCCGGATCGGAGCGCGCGATGCTGACGCTGACCTCGCCGGTTGACGCATGGGCGCATCGCTTTCGGGCGGGGGCAAAGCTTGCAGCGCTGGCCGTGGTGACCACGGGGCTGTTCCTGATCAAGACGCCGCTGCCGTTAACCATCGCCGTTGCCACAACGGTGGTCCTTTACGCCAGTTGCGGTGCGATTTTTGCAAGCGCCGGTTTGCGGCTGTTGCGCCCGCTGTGGCCGTTCATCCTGATCGTCGGGCTTTGGCACCTGTGGACGGGCGAGCTTGCCGCAGGTGCCGCGGTCCTGTTGCGGATGATCGCCGCCGTGGCGCTGGCGAACTTCGTCACCATGACCACAAGGCTTTCGGATATGTTGGATATTTTTCAACGCCTTGCCCGCCCCTTGCAGGTATTTGGCCTGTCGCCCCGGCTGATCGGTCTGGCGGTCGCCTTGGTGATCCGCTTCATCCCGGTCATGCTGGAGCGTGTGACCCTGATCACCCAATCCTGGTCGGCCCGGTCGGTGCGGCGGCCGCGCTGGCGGGTACTGGTGCCTGCCACGCTTGCAGCCCTCGACGATGCGGACCGCGTGGCAGAAGCCTTGCGCGCCAGGGGTGGGGCTGGTTAATGGGACGAAACCAACGGGGGACCCCATGGAACGCAACCTGACGCATATCGCCCTGTTCGCCGCCTTGATCGCGGTTCTGGGGCTGATCCCGAAGATTGACCTTGCCGCAGGGGTGCCGATCACCGCGCAGTCGCTGGGCATCATGCTGTGTGGCACCGTGCTGGGGGCAAAGCGTGGCGCGCTGGCTGTCGTCCTGTTTCTGGCGCTGGTCGCGTTAGGCCTGCCGCTTCTGGCAGGCGGGCGCGGCGGGCTTGGCGTCTTTGCCGGGCCGTCGGTCGGTTATCTGGTGGGCTTTCCAATCGCGGCCTTTGTCGCGGGCTGGATCATGGAGCGGACCAGTCTGGCAACCGCCGTCGCGGCCACCGCCGCATCGGTGATCGGCGGGATCGGCGTCCTTTATGTCTTTGGCATCATTGGCATGTCGGTGATGCTGGACAAGACGTTGAGTGAAGCGGCCTTCCTTGGCATGGCTTACCTGCCCGGAGATGTGGTCAAGGCGGTGATTGCCGGTCTCGTGACGCAAAGCCTGGCCCGGATGCGGCCTGCGTCGCTCTTGTCACGCGCCTGAAGCTTCGACCAGCAGCGCCGTCCCGACCCCTCCGGCAGCGGCAATCGCGGCCAGACCACGGCCCTGTTTCAACCCGTGGAAGAGCCGCACCGCCAACACCGCGCCCGAGGCCCCGACCGGGTGGCCCCGGGCCAGCCCACCGCCGCCGGGATTGACGATAGCCGGGTCAATCCCCGCCTGCTGCACCACCGCGATGGCCTGCACGGCATAGGCCTCGGACACTTCGGCCATGGTCAGCGGTTCCCTCCGCCAGATACGGGCGATGGCCGGGACCGGCGACAGTCCCGGCATTTCGGGATCACCGCCGACCGTGGCCCCGCCGACCAGCAGCAGCCCCCGCCCAGCCGCTATGCGGTCCGACACCACCAGACACAACGCCGCCGCGTCTGCTGCCACAGCAGCGGTGGCCGTGGTGATGCTGCCCCGGATCACCGGCGCGCGGGCCAGCAGCGCCGGAGTGAGGGCGCGGGGAAAGGCGTCGGCGGTGACGCCCAGAAGGGCCACAATTTCGGGCCAATGTTCGATCCGTGCAGATTTCGCGTGACTTGCCACCGCCCAGGCCTCTTGCGCGGTGCGGCTGATGCCCAGCCTTTCGGCAAGGGCTTCGGCAGCGTCGCCCATGTTGGGATCACGGTCTGGCCAGGGGGTAAAAGGGGCCTGATTATAGGCCACAGGTGGCCCGCCATCGGGGTCGGTGGCATACCGCAGCGGACGGCGGGAATAGCTTTCCGCGCCGCCGGCAATCACCACATCCGCCGCCCCTGAATCCACCAGCGCCCGGGCCAAAAGGATCGCGTCAAGGCCCCCCGCGCATTGCCGGTCGATGCTCAGACCCGCCACCCGGTCGGGCAGACCCGCCGCCAAAGCCACCCGCCGCGCCGGATTTCCGCCCGCGCCGAGGGCGTTCGACAGGATCACCTCATCCACCTGATCTACACTGAGTCCAGCATCGGCCAGACAGGCCAGCAGGACCGGAGCCGCCAGATCCTCGATCCGCAACCGCGCAAAAGCCCCGCCGCGCGGCACCACCGCGGTCCGTCTCGCGGCGATCAGACGGGCCATTTTGCAAGTGCCTCCAACGCGCGCAGATCGGTCTTGCCCGAGGGTAAAAGCGGCCAGTCCTGCAGCCAGATCAGCGCTTTCGGGGCTTTCAGCGGCCCCAGTTCGGCGCGCAAGATCGCAAGGATAGCGTCATGCGCGCTGTTGTCGCCTTGAAGCATTGCGACCAGAACGACCCCCCGCCGTGCATCGGGAACCGGCAAGACAGCCGCACGGGTAACGCCGGGCAAGGACTGCAACAGGGTCTCGATCTCTTCGGGGAACACGTTCTGATCGGCCACGGTCACCATCCGCCCTGCCCGTCCGCGCAGGTAAAGGTAACCGTCCTGCAACCGCCCGACCTCGCCCACCGAAAGCCAGCCGTCACGCCAGTCTTCGGACCTCTCAGATCCGGCATAACCCATTAAAAGATAAGGACTTTTAACCCATACCTTGCCGTCGGGAACAAGGTCGATCTGCACCCCCGGATAGGCCCGCCCGACCGAACCCTCGGGCGTTTCAGCATCGGCGAGGGTGATGAAACTGGTCTCGGCCGCGCCGTAGAATTCCAGCACGCGTGCCGAGGGCGCCATCGCCTGCAGCCCGGCCCGCAAAGCAGGGTCAAGCTTGGACCCGCCGACCAGCACCAGCAACAGGTCAGGACAGGCCCCCGAGCTCTCCAGCAGCAGCCGCAACTGCGCGGGTGCGGCGTAAAGATGGCTTATCCGCCGCGCGGCCAGTGCCTGCCGCTGCCGGTCCGGGCGAAGACCGTCCAGAAGATGCACCTCGGCCCCCAGATGCAGGCCCTCGATCGCGCCATAAAGGGCCAGAGATTGCTCAAGGCCACCCAGCACCGCCACCCGCGCCTCCGGGCCGATGCCAAAGCGCGCGTTCACGTTGAAACTGGCGATCCATGAGGCTTGGCTTCGCAAGATGCGCTTGGGTTTGCCGGTCGAACCTGAGGTCAGAGTTTCGAACACCGGAACATCCGCCACATCCGGCGCGGGGGCGTGGAGCGCACCAACACGGAAGGCAGTTTGGCCGATCACCTGCCCCAATGCCCCGGCATTTGCGGCGACAACGGCTGCTTGCGCGCCGGGGTGATACTCTTGCGCCTTGGCGTCAAAAAATCGGGCCTTCGGGTGCCAGCGAAAGGCGTCGGTCATGCCTGCAAGAGCGTCGCCATCCGGCGCAGGGCCAAAAGGTAACCTTCGGTGCCACAGCCCGCGATCACCCCATCAGCGCGTCGGCTGACGAAGGAGTGGTGACGGAACGCCTCGCGCTTGTGAATATTCGATATGTGAACTTCAAGCACCGGACCTTCGAAGGCATTCAGCGCGTCCAGAATGGCGACAGAGGTATGCGAATAGGCCCCGGGGTTAAAGATGATCCCGGCCGAAGTGCTGCGTGCGGCCTGTATCCAGTCGACCAACTGGCCTTCGTGGTTCGACTGCTGTGCCGCCAGGTCCAACCCAAACTCGCCCGCCAAGGCAGTGGCGCGGGCGATGACATCGGCCAGCGTTTCGCGGCCGTAAATCTCGGGCTGGCGCAGGCCCAGAAGGTTCAGGTTCGGACCGTTCAGAAGGGTGACAAGCTTCGACATGGGATTTCCCGGCATAAGGCTGGGCTCAAGTCTAGCCGATACGCCCCCCGGGGCAAGCCTTTGCAAAAAAGTGACGGCTTTCCGGGTTCTTCTGGGGAGAAGTCGGAAAGCCGCCCAGGGAGACGTCGTTGCCCCGTTTGAGGGTGTTCAGAAGCGGTTCAAGTCCCGGCGGAATCTGAATGCAAACCAAGAGAGTTCGAATTCAGACCCTTGGTTTGTCTTTGAAGACTTGAACCACTCTAGGCCACCTTCTCCAGCGCCACTTCCGGCAGAATGCCCAGCGCGCGGACCACGTCGCGGGTCAGCGTGGGGCGGTTCAGGGTGTAGAAATGCAGATCCTCGACCCCGCCCTGGATCAGCCGGTCGCAAAGCGCGGTGGCCTGGGTCAGGGCCAGCAGATCCTCGCGGCCGTCGCGGGCGGCGGTGGCAAAGGCCTCGTCCAGCTTTTGCGGAACGGATGTCCCACAACGGCGGGCGAATTTCTTTGCCCCCTCCCATGAGGTGATCGGCAGGATGCCGGGGATGATCGGCGCGGTGATCCCGGCGCGGACGCAGGCATCACGAAAGCGCAGGAAAGTGTCGGCCTCGAAAAAGAACTGGGTGATGGCCGAGGTGGCACCGGCGTCGATCTTGCGCTTCAGCCAGGTCACATCGGCGAAGCTGTCGGCGGCATCGGGATGCGGCTCTGGGTAGGCCCCGACTCGGATCTTGAATTTGCCGGTGCGGGCCAGTTTCTCTACCAACTCGACCGAATTGGCGAACCCCAGCGGATGCGGCACAAAGCGCGCGGCGCCTTTGGGAGCGTCGCCGCGCAGTGCGACAATCTCGGTCACGCCAGCCTCGGCATAGGATTCGGCGATGGCAAGGGTTTCCGACCAGCTGGCATCGACGCAAGTGAGGTGCGCCGCGACGTTCAGCCCGGTGGTGCGGGCGATGGTGGTGACAGCCTCATGTGTCTGCACCCGGGTCGTGCCGCCTGCGCCGTAGGTCACCGAGACAAAGTTGGGGCGCATCGGGGCCAGGGTCTGAACCGTTTCCCACAGTCGAAAGGATGCATCCAGGGTCTGCGGCGGGAAGAATTCGAAACTGATCCGGGGGGTGGCCATGGGGAATGCTCCTGCTGTTGCCCCCTTGTGGCGGATTTCATGATGTGAGACAAATTCATAATTCTCACGATCTTTATGAGGTCGGTTCATGCATATCGAGCTGCGCCACCTGCGCACCATCCGCGCGATCCATCAGGCCGGGGGGCTGGCCCGCGCGGCCGAGGTCTTGCACATGACCCAGTCGGCCCTGTCGCATCAGGTCAAGGGGCTGGAGGATCAGGCCGGGATGGAGCTGTTCACCCGCCGGTCAAAACCGATGCGGCTGTCGGCGGCGGGGGTGCGGATGCTGCGGGCGGCGGACCGCATCCTGCCGGAGATTGACGCGATGGAGGAGGAGTTCCGCAGTTTGCGCAGCGGGCGGACCGGGCGGCTGCACATCGCTATCGAGTGCCATGCCTGTTTCGACTGGTTGTTTCCGGTGCTGGAGATGTTCCGCCACGCCTGGCCCGAGGTCGACGTGGACATCCGCGCAGGTCTGGCCTTCGAGGCGATGTCGGCGCTGAACCGGGAGGAGATTGATCTGGTGATCTCGTCCGACCGCGATCCACCGCCCGGGGTCGT
>CAIXBE010000258.1 GCA_903917595.1 uncultured Rhodobacterales bacterium | reverse complement strand
GATAGCATTGATCGTGATCTTCGCGCTGCCCTGGGTGGTCTGGCGGATTTTGGGCCGCAAGTCCTGGGCACCCCTCGTCGTGGTGCAGATCGTAGGGGGCATTTTGCTTGGCCCCGGAATGCTTGGACGCCTTGCCCCTGACCTGCATAATGCCGTCTTTGGACCGGAAACCATCGCCTCGCTGAACAGCCTGGCATTGTGGGCGGTGATGATCTTTGTCTGGCTGGCCGGAGTTGAGCTGGACCTTGACGGTGTGCGCAAGCATTGGCGGCAGACGGGCGTGGTGGCCGGGATGGCGCTGGTAGTGCCGATGCTGGCCGGCGTGGGTGTCGGTGCACTGCTGCTGCAATCGCCTGGCTGGGCAGGGGACAAGGCTGCGGATTGGCAAGTGGCCACGGGGCTGGGCATGGCCTGCGCGGTGACGGCCCTGCCGATCTTGGTCCTGTTCATGGAGCAATTGGCCGTCCTGCGCGCGCGGCTTGGGCAAAGGATCCTAAGCTATGCAAGCCTGGATGACATCGCGATCTGGGCGGTGCTGGCGATGATCCTGATGGATGGCGAAAAGCTAGCCAGACAGGCGGGCTTCGTGCTGATCTTCCTGACGCTTTCCGTACCGGTGCGCCGACTGATCCTGCGTTGTGCGATGGATGACCGCTGGGCGGTTGGGCTGATCTGGATGCTGGTGATGGCGCTGGGGGCTGATTGGTCGGGGCTGCATTTCATGGTCGGGGCCTTCCTGGCCGGGGCGGTGATTGACCGCCGTTGGCTGGACGAGGAAAGGGTCGAGACCTTCCGCAAGCATGTGCTGCTGATCCTGATGCCGATTTTTTTCCTGTCCAGCGGCCTGCGCACCTCATGGGGCACGGGCGGGGTCGAGGTTGTGCTGGCAGCACTCGCCCTTCTGGTAGCGGCGGTGGGCGGCAAGCTGCTGGGCGTGGCCATTGCCGGGCGCTTGTTGGGCTGGGAGAAGGGTGAGGCCTGGACCATTGGCTGGCTGCTGCAGACCAAGGCCTTGATAATGATCATCTTTGCCAATGTGCTGCTGGACAAGGGGGTGATCTCTTCCAGCGCCTTTACCGCCCTTTTGCTGATGGCGGTGGCCTCGACCGTGCTGACGATGCCAATCGTGGGACAGTTGATCAAGCGCTATCCCGGATTGATCGACAAGGCGGGCTGAAATGCGAAGCGCCCGCCGTCAGAGCTGACGACGGACGCTGCAAAGAAGACCGCTGTTCAGGCGCGGACAAGCTTTTCGTATTCGGTCGAAACGCGCTTGGTCAGATCGCCCACTTCGAAATTGTAGTCACCGATCTGCCCGACCGGGGTCACCTCGGCGGCGGTGCCGGTCAGCCAGCATTGTTCAAAGCTTTCCAGTTCTTCCGGCATGATGTGGCGTTCGTGGACCTTGATCTGCATGTCTTTCAGCATGCCGATGACGGTCTGCCGGGTGATGCCGTTGAGGATGCAGTCGGCCTTCGGTGTGTGGACCTCGCCGTCCTTGACGAAGAAGATGTTGGCCCCGGTCGCCTCGGCCACATAGCCACGATAGTCGAACATCATTGCGTCCGAACAGCCCTTGGCTTCGGCGGCGTGCTTGGACATGGTGCAGATCATGTAAAGCCCGGCGGCCTTGGCGGCGTGGGGGATGGTTTCAGGCGACGGACGCTTCCACTTGGCAATGTCCAGTTTCGCGCCCTTGAACTTGGCGTCGCCGTAATAGTTACCCCAGGTCCAGACCGCCACGGCCATGCGGATCGGGTTCTTGTTGGCGGCAACCCCCATCATTTCACCCGCGCCACGCCAGGCAATGGCGCGGATATAGGCGTCGGTCAGGTTGTTGGCCTTGAGCGTCGCCTCCTTCGCGGCGTTGATTTCTTCGACGCTGTAGGGAAGCGGCATGTCCAGAAGCTCACCCGACATGCGCAGACGTTCGGAATGCTCGGTCGATTTGAAGATCTTGCCGTTGTAGCAACGCTCGCCCTCGAACACGGCGCTGGCGTAATGCATCGCATGGGTCAGGATATGAACATTGGCCGAACGCCAATCCACCAGTTTGCCGTCCATCCAGATGAACCCGTCGCGATCGTCATAGCCTGCCATTTTACCCTCTCCTTTGCGAATGTTGCGCAAGAAAGGTCCGCTTCGGACAGATTCTTGCGCGAAATCGCCGGATGGTTACGGGTTCGTGCTTGGAAAGTCAACAAGGCTGACGTAAATTCGGACTGGGGCACTCATCAAAGGGAGGGACAAAGTGGCGGAACCGACATCGGGCAACGAAGGGCTCTTGTTCCTGACGGATGAGCAGTTGCGCAAGGGGATCGAGGCGATGTTCTTTGCCTATCGCGGCTTTACTGCCGACCCTGACCGGATCCTTGAGGGCAAGGACTATGGCCGCGCGCATCACCGGGCGGTGCATTTCATCCATCGCAGCCCCGGGACGACGGTGTCGAACCTGCTGCTGACGCTTGGTGTTACAAAACAGTCCCTCAATCGTGTGTTGCGCACCTTGATCGAGGATGGCCTTGTGCGCAGCGAAAAGGGTCGCGTGGATGCGCGCGAGCGGCATTTGTATCTGACGGAGACGGGTTTGACGCTGGAACGGGAATTGTCGGACGCCCAGCGCGCGCGGATGCGGGCAGCTTACCGCGCGGCGGGGCCACAGGCGGTTGCCGGGTTCCGGCAGGTGCTGGAGGCGATGATGGACCCCGAGATGCGCCGGCAATACAACCGTCTGAAGGAGGGCGGTTGATGGCAGCGAACGACGCACACCTGCTGATCGTCGATGATGACGAACGCATCCGCGGCCTTTTGCAGAAGTTCCTGATGCGCAGCGGCTTTCTGGTCTCGACTGCGCGGGATGCGGCGCAGGCGCGGCGGATTCTGGCGGGGCTGGAATTCGACATGATCGTGATGGACGTGATGATGCCGGGCGAGGACGGGGTGGCCCTGACCCGCGACCTGCGCAAACGGATGACAACGCCGATCCTGCTGTTGACTGCGCGGGGCGAAACCGCGAACCGGATCGAGGGGCTGGAGGCGGGGGCGGATGACTATCTGGTCAAGCCGTTCGAACCCAAGGAATTGCTGCTGCGGATCAACGCGATCTTGCGGCGGGTGCCTCAGGCGCAGACCGCCGAGCCGGTGCGGCAGGTGATCCATCTGGGCGCGGTGCGTTATGACGTCGACCGGGGCGAGATGTGGCGCGGCGAGACACAGGTCCGCTTGACCGCGACCGAGGCGCAACTGATGCGGATCTTCGCGGCCGAACCGGGGGTGGCGTTAAGCCGCGAGCGGTTGGTGGGCGACGCCGGGCGCGGCGATGCGGCGCAAGAACGGGCGGTGGACGTGCAGATCACCCGGTTGCGCCGCAAGATCGAGGATGACCCGAAGGCGCCGCGTTACCTGCAGACGGTGCGGGGCCAGGGTTATATGCTGCAGCCGGATTGAGAGACCCAGGCCACCTCAATCCGATGCAGTTTCGTCAAAACGGGATGCGCAAGCCTACCGAGATCACCTGATCGGTAACATCGAAATTCAGCGCCTCGACAGGGTTGCCGGGGGCACCGTTTCCGGGAAGTGGCTTGGTTCCGCCGGTGACCGAACCCAGATCGAAATACCGCGGGGGCGCGGGGGATCGGGACGGCGGAGATTTTGCTGCACGTCACCTTGGGGATTGCGGAGGAGAGGGCCGGGCGGACGGTGGGGCGGCTGGGGTTTGTTC
>CAIXBE010000257.1 GCA_903917595.1 uncultured Rhodobacterales bacterium | reverse complement strand
TAGAGCGTGTCGCCTTCAATTGCATCCATACCCTGCGGCCCGAAAATAGTTTAAGCATTCTTGGCTTGTGAAGAGGTCGCAGACTCGTCCGACCTGTTTCCAGAGAGCTTGGTATGTCCTCGCGGCAGCCTTGCGGATCAGCGTCTTCAGCTTGGAGAATGCCATTTCTATAGGGTTCAGGTCGGGTGAGTAGGGCGGTAGGAAGATGATTTCGCAGCCTTTGGCCGTCAGCAGTTCGACCACGCGGGGCGATTTGTGGGAGGAGAGGTTGTCGGCCACAACGATCTGCCCAGGCTTGAGGGCGGGGGCGAGTTGCTTTTCCACATAGGCCTCGAAACTGGCGCGGTTCATGGCGCCGTCCAGCACCCAGGGCGCGATCAGGCCATCGTGACCGAGTCCGGCGATGAAGGTCTGCGTATTCCAATGACCGAAGGGGGCATGGTCGATCAGTCGCTGGCCGACAGGTGCCCAACCGGTGGTCTTGACGAGATTGGTCTTGAGGGAGGTCTCGTCGATAAAAACTAGCTTTTCCAGCGTGTTGGCCAAGGCAGGCTGACGCTCTTCAATCCACGTCTTGCGCCGGTCAGCCACATCGGGACGCAACTGTTCGCTGGCGAGCAGAGTTTTTTTTGTGGCTGAGGCCAAGCCGGTGCAGCCATTTGCCGACCGAGCCGCGATGTACCGTCACGCCGTGAACCGACGCCAGTTCGACCACAATCTCGTCCAGAGTCAGGTCGCCCTTCTGTATCAGCCGCGCCCGCATCCAATCGTCATATGGGGCAAGCTTGCTCTTGCGTCGCCCACCCCGCGCGCTGACGTCCAAGCCCCCGCTCTCGCGCTTCAAGATCACCATGTCGTTCACAAAGCGAGGCGAAACCCGGAAGTGACGCGCAGCCTCACGATGGCTATGGCCCTCTTCGACAAAAGCAACGACCCGACTGCGGATCTCAATAGGATGTGCTTTGACCATTCCCAACCCCCTGCATCTGGCGGGATCAGGCAATCACAAACTTGCAAACATGGGAATCCTGAATCGGTGCAAACGCGACATGCTCTAGGGGGATAATTTTTCCCATTCGGGGCAAAAATTCTCCGGGTAGGTAAGACGTCGATCGACCGAGGGTGATTGGTTTCACGCTCGGTCGGTCCGAGTTGGCCCTGGACTAAAAGCCCGCGGATCTCTGTGGTGTGGTGTGTCGCCAGCGGACATCTCGCTTCTGGAGCGCGTTGTGCGCGACGGAATGGTAAGAACTCGGACAGTCGCCGAAATCCAACCATGAGGGTCAACCGCCCGTCGTATTGCACGCGGTTTCTGGGGTTTCGTACGAAAAGGTAAGACCCGTTCAGTTGCTCAGCTCGCCCCGCCCATGAAACGTGTAGCCCAGATTCCGCAACGCCTTGATCGGGAGCGGGTGATCCGGACCGCTGAACCTTGAGCGCATACGGGAAATCATGACTTCGAGCGAACGGTGAAACGCGATGGCCTTCGCCTCTGAGCGCGCGGTCACGGCCTGTGCCAAGACGTCTTTCGTGACTACGCCGGGGCTGTTTTCGATCAGAAGATCAAGGATCCGGAATTCGCTGGAGGTCAAACCGAAGACCGTAGCGTTCGGGGAGGTAAGGGTATGATGAGAGCGGCTGACGGCCCAGAGCTGACCGGCTTCATCGTCACTCTTGTGCCGCCCAAGTATGCGTCGACAGATCAGGAGCACCTCGGTCAAATCCACCGGTTTCGGAAGGAAGAAATCGGCGCCGATTTCCAACAGGTGGATGCGGGTGTCGAGATCGCTGTGACCCGAGACGATGATCACGATGGGACGACGATTGGCGGGTATGCCGGCAAGAACCTCCCGGCCGGTCCGGCCCGGCATTTCCAGATCCAGCAGGACGACTGTGAACTTCTCGTAGTCAACAGAACCAACAAGTACCGGATCAGATACGGTGGCCACGCCGATGCCTTGACCTTCGAAGAAGGTCTTCAGATCGGCCAGGAACGCCTGATCATCATCAATGGCGAGGATTTCGGGATGATCAGGCATTCGCTCCCCCCTCCGCAGTCGCGCACGGCACGGAAAGGCGCAGCGTCGATGGCGTTTGCGACACGACACGACAGTCACCCCCGTGCGCCTCGGCAACCCGTCGCGCTACGTAGAGCCCAAGCCCGCATCCGCCGGTTGGGGAGGTCCGGTCCGCTTCGATCTTGTAGAACTGTCCGAAAACCCTGTCGGCCTCATGCGGTGGGATGCCCGGTCCGTTGTCGATCACGTAGAAGATGACGCTGCCTTCCTCGGGCGCGAGGTCGACGCGGACCTCGGCGCGGCCTGCACCGAATTTCTGCGCATTCTCGACCAGGTTCCCGATCGCGATGTCGAAGAGCAGCGGATCCACGGCGACCCGGGTAGCATCGACTTCGGGTAAGGCCGTGACGGGCACCCTCCATTTGTTTCTGATGTCCTCGATCAGGGTGTGCACGTTGACCAAGGTCCGCGTCGGGGTGTCGAACAGGGCGTGGATG
>CAIXBE010000256.1 GCA_903917595.1 uncultured Rhodobacterales bacterium | reverse complement strand
TCCCTATCCACTGTGGACAGCGGGAGTCCTTTGCGGCCCCCACTCCTCAGCCCACCTGACGCGGGATCAGCCACGACAGCCCCAGCGCCAGCGCTCCGCAGACCGCAACTGCGCCCTGCATCGGCACGACGGTGCCGTCCAGGAACGGCCCCGCTGCCCCAACCAGCACCCCCGCCGCGACCATCTGCATCGTGCCGCCCAAGGACGCCGCAAGGCCCGCGTTCGACCCGTGACACTCCAGCGCCTGCACCTGCGCGGTGGGCAGGATCACCCCCAGAAAGATGTTGCCGACAAACAGGGCCACCATCGTGACCGGCAGGCTGGCCAGTCCGGCCAACCCCAGACCAAAGCCCACGAAGGTTGCAATCGCAAAGCCGGTGGTCGCCAGCCGTATCATCCGAAGGGTGCCCAGCCGCTGCGCCAGCGGGCTCGCAAACTGCGAGGCGGCGAAAAACCCGATCGCATTGGCCGCGAAGGCCAGCGAGAACTGGGTCGGGCTCAGACCGAACTGCCTTGTATAGACAAAAGCCGCGCTGGCGATGAAGACAAAGAAGCTGGCAAAGGCGAACCCGGCCAGAAAGGTCATCACCATGAACGGCCGGTCCATCAGCAAGGACCCGATACCGGCGCGCATGGTGGGGCCGTCGAACCTCTGGCGGTTCTCTTCGGTCAAGGTCTCGGGCAGGGCGTAGTGGATCAGGAAAAAGCTGAGCGCGGCGGCGAACAGAAGCGCCCAGAAGATCAGCCGCCAGGACCCGAAGGCCAGCAGACCCGATCCCGACAGCGGGGCCAGCAGGGGCGAGACCGCGATCACGATCATGATCGTCGACATCATCCGTGTGGCCGCATGGCCGGTGGCAAGGTCGCGGATGACAGCGCGCAGCACCACCATGTTCGCCGCCCCGCCCAGCCCTTGAAGCACCCGGCCTGCGATCAGCCAGCCGATGCTCGGGGCCAGCGCACATAGCACGGTCCCCGCCATGAACAGCGCCAGCCCGGTATACATCGGCGGTTTGCGGCCTGAATGGTCGGCCCATGGGCCATAGATCATCTGCGCCAGACCAAAGGCGATGAAATAGGCGACAATGGTCCATTGCACCCCCTGCATCGTCGCCTCAAGGTCGGCCCCGATCGCGGGCATCGCTGGCAGATACATGTCGATGGCAAAGGGGCCGACAGCGGCCACCAAGCCAAGGATGACCGAATATGTCGTCAACGAAAGCGTGCGAGCCATGATCGGCCTTTCTGGTTTTGGACGTCTGATGCAGGCGGCGTAGCTATGCCTGATCCGCCCCGATGAAAAGGGCGCACCGCGTCTGGCGCCACATCGGGTCTGGCCTCGCCACACCGCGCCCGCTAGGTTGAACGCAACCAGGTGACAAGGACAGACCATGCCAGAGCTTGCCAGCCTTTTGCCGATGCTGGCCGTCCTTTTGGTGATCGGAGCCTTCGCCGGCGTCGTCGGCGGCCTTCTGGGCGTCGGCGGCGGCATCGTTCTGGTCCCGGCCTTTTTCTACGCCTTCTCCCACCTCGGCCTCGGTGGCGACCAGATCATGCAGGTCTGCGTGGCGACCTCGATGGCGACCATCGTCATCACCTCGCTCCGGTCCGTCTCGGCCCACCACAAGAGAGGGGCCGTCGACTGGGCGGTGCTGAAGGCTTGGAGCCCGACGCTGGCAGTGTCGGCAGCGGTTGGCACCTTTGTCGCCTCTCGCGTCCCTTCGGCTACGCTGCAGGTGGTGTTCGGGACGCTTGCCGGGCTTGCCGGCCTATGGATGGCCTTCGGCCGCGACGACTGGCGGCTTGGAACCCAGATGCCCGTCCAACCCACCCGCAGCGCCCTCGCCGGAGGGGTAGGTTTTTTCTCCGCCATGATGGGCATTGGCGGCGGCACCTTCGGCGTGCCTTTGATGACGCTTTACGCCATGCCGATCCACCGCGCCGTCGCCACCGCCTCGGGGTTCGGGGTTGTCATCGCGGTGCCCTCAGTCATCGGCTTTCTTCTACTGCCGGTGACGGACGCGCCGCCCTGGACTGTCGGAGCGGTCAACCTTCCAGCCTTCCTCGTCGTGATCGGCACCACACTTCTGACCACGCCACTGGGCGTGCGGCTGGCCCATGCGATGAACCCCAAACCGCTGAAGCGCGCCTTTGCGGTGTTCCTGACGCTGGTCGCGCTCAACATGCTGCGCAAGGTTCTGGGATGGTAGAAGCGGGTTGGCAGAAGATCGGCCCCGATCCGGCCATCCGCGCCTGGGCCGATGCGGCACGAAACGCGGCGCTCGACACCCTTGCCGCCACCCCCGAACCCTGGCGCTGCGGCGGCACCTGGTTTGTCGGTGTCGACGCCCTGCCGAACCGGTCCGACGGCAGCATCCAAGGCACGCCCTTCCCGTGGTCCGCGTTGCCCCTGACGCCTGAACCCCTGCACGCAGCCCAATTGTCGGTGATCCGCCCGGGCTACCCGCAACCCTCGCCGGACGAGACCCCGTCCGCCTTCGCCTTTCGCCGCGACCGGGATGCGGCGCATCTTGACGGCCTTTTGCCCATTGGTCCCAAAAAGGCCCGCATGGTCAAGGAACCGCACGCCTGGATCCTTGGCCTGCCGCTGAACGATAGCGTCGCCAGTCCCCTGACGGTATGGGAAGGCAGCCACATAATCCTGCGCGCGGCGCTGATGCAGGCCCTTGCCCCGCTTCCCCCGGAAGCCTGGGGCGATATCGACCTGACGTTGACCTACCAGACCGCGCGGCGCGAAATTTTCGCCACCTGCCGCCGCGTTGAACTTGTCGCCCGACCCGGTGAGGCCACGCTCTTGCACCGTCTGACCCTGCACGGAGTCGCACCCTGGAGGCCGGGCGACACCGCTCCGCCCGAAGGCCGGATGATCGCCTACCTGCGCCCGCAGTTGTCTTCGGTTCAGGACTGGCTGAAACGCCCCTGAAACCTTATCGAACCACATTCCTCTTGGCAAAAATACGCAACTTTTTCGGCTGACCGCCTTAGCGCGCTAGCCGGGCCATCCGGCCACCGCGCCGCTTGGCGATTTGTGGCGCGCGTGACGGCAGGTCAGCGATGACCGCGGCGCGGTCCGCATGGCTCATCCGTGACCAGCCCGAGATTTCGTCGATCGACCGCAGACAGCCAACGCACAGCCGCGCCTCGGGGTGAACGACACACAGCTTGACGCAGGGGCTTGCCACCTCGTCGCGTTTCCAGATTTCGTCTTTCACGTCATCGGTCCCGTCATCAGCTTTTGGCAAGATACGCCATCCGATCCAGCGCCCCTTGCAGGATATAGCCCGCAGCGACCTGATCGATAACCTCTTTGCGACGCTTTCGCGACGTATCCGCCTCTAGCAGCGCGCGTTCGGCGGCGACGGTGGACAGGCGTTCGTCCCAGTAGGTGATCGGCAGGTCGGTCAGTTTCTCAATATTGCGGGCGAACGCTTCGGTCGACTGCACCCTGGGGCCAGAGGAGCCGTCCATGTTCAACGGCAGGCCCAGCACGATGCCAAACGCCCCGCGCGCGGTCAACAGCGCCAGAAGACGGGTCGCGTCGATGGTGAATTTCTCGCGCCGGATCACCTCGATCGGGGTTGCGACCTGACGGCGCAGGTCGGAAATCGCCACACCGATGGTCACGGTGCCAAGGTCCAGCCCGGCAATGGCGCGGTTCGGGGGCAGGGCGGCCAGAAAATCTTCGATACCCGGCAGGATCACGGGTTCAGCCCCGTTTCCACAGCCGCCAGCCGCAGGAACGACAGTTCCGCGCCCATGCCAACAAAGGTTTCCTTGGCCTCATTGTAGATGGTCTGCGCCTCGGGCAAACGCTCCAGCACCGCCAGCGACCGGATCAGCCGTTCCCAATCCTCGACCGACCCGCCCTCGCTGGCCAGACGGTCGGACAGTTGCGCCACCATGCCTTCGATCATCGCCTGCCGGTCCTCGGCCGTCATCTCAGCTGCTGCGGCTATATCCTCACCTGATGGTCCAACAGCGTCCGGCAGCGCATAGGGGATGCCCGCCAGCCCGGCCACCGCCTCGATCTGCTCGCGGATATAGGCCACCCAGGGCGCCGACGACCCACCGTCGGCAATCGGCCGCCAGAAGCGGAAGGCCTGATCATAGCGCCCGCCTTGCAGGAACATCTCGCCGACCAGATAGCGCGCCATCTCGTTGCCCATGTCGCGCGACAGAGCCTCACGCAGTTCCACCTCGGCCTCGGGCGAGACATAGCCGCCCGCCTCGGCCACCAGAGTCAGGGCCAGAAGCGCATGGTCATTGGCCTCGGCCGTGTCGCCCAAGACCGCCTGCAACCTCTGGATTGTGCGGAGCGCGGCCTGCATCTCGCCCGCCTCGAACCGGGTCTGAAAGGACAGTCGCAGGGCGGCGGGGTCACTGATCGCCACAAGCTCGGTTGCAAGCGCAGCATCAAGGCCCGGATCGCGCGACCGGTCGGCCTTTGCCAACGCATCTTCCTGCGACGGGCGCGCGGCAATCCCGGCGTCAAGGTCGGCCAGTCGGGGGCCAAGCGCCATGTCGGGGTAACCGGGCGCGCCCAGCCACCAATAACCCGCCAGTGCGCCGGGCAATGCCAGCGTCGCGATCAAAACCAGCGCCAGCGTCCCGGACCCGGACTGTCCCTGTTCTGCACCCGCAGCCCGGGCGCGGTCGGCGTCAAGGATGCGCTTGCCAATCTCGGTCCGCAGCCGGGCGGCCTCGCCCTCGGCAAGGGTGCCACGGGTCAGGTCGCGGGCGATTTCCGCCAGTTGGTCCTTGTAGACCACCAGATCGGCGTCGGGCGCTGCGGCCCCGTCATCCTTGCGCCGCAGCGCCGTCCCCAACACCACCGCCACCGCCACGGCAAGGCCAGTCGCCGCCACCCAGAACCCCAAGCCCGTCATTTCATTCCTGTCCGCCCGGTTTCATCCGCCCCGATGTAGTCGTTTCCCCCGCCCCAAGAAAGGGCCATCCGCCCCCTTGGCCTGCGATACCCTGACCACAGCCGGGCCGATGTCGCATTTTTCCCGATTGTGCCGCTGGCGAATGCGGCTATATCCGGCAAGCGGTCATTAAGAACCTTGCCGGAGGCCCGGCACGAACCCTCTGACATGAGGCCCCGATGAAGCGCTATTCGGTCTTTGCCATCGCCCGCGAGGCGTTCCGCAACCACATGGGATGGGAGCGCGCCTGGGCCTCGCCGGAACCCAAGGCCCAGTATGATGCGATCATCGTGGGGGCAGGCGGGCACGGGCTGGCCACCGCCTATTACCTTGGCAAGAATTTCGGCATCACCAATGTCGCGGTGATCGAAAAGGGCTGGCTTGGCGGCGGCAACACCGGGCGCAACACCACGATCATCCGGTCGAACTACCTGCAGGACCCTTCCGCCGCGATCTATGAAAAGGCGCGGTCGTTGTATGAGACGCTGTCGCAGGACCTGAACTACAACGTCATGTTCTCCCCCCGTGGCCTTTTGATGCTGGGCCAGACCCATCATGAGGTGCGGGGCTACCTGCGCACCGTCCACGCCAACACCCTGCAGGGCGTGCAAACCGAATGGATTTCGCCGCAGCGGGTCAAGGAACTGGTCCCGATCATCAACATCGACGGGCCGCGCTATCCGATCCTTGGCGCCCTTTATCAGGCACGCGGCGGCACGGCGCGGCATGACGCCGTGGCCTGGGGCTATGCGCGGGCCTGTTCTGCGATGGGCATGGAAATCATCCAGAACTGCGAAGTCAAAGGGGTGCGGTCGGAAAACGGTCAGGTGACCGGGGTCGACACCTCCAAAGGCTTCATCGGCACCAAAAAGCTGGGCATGGTCGTGGCCGGTCATTCGGGTCAACTGGCCGAGATGGCCGGCTTCCGCCTTCCCATCGAAGCCGTCGCCCTGCAGGCCCTTGTGTCCGAGCCGATCAAGCCCTGCATGGATGTCGTGGTGATGGCCAACACCGTCCACGGCTACATGTCGCAATCCGACAAGGGCGAGATGGTGATTGGGGGCGGCACCGACGGGTTCAACAACTACACCCAGCGCGGGTCGTTCCACCACATCGAGGAGACCCTGCGCGCTTTGGTCGAAACCTTCCCGATGATCAGCCGCCTTAAGATGCTGCGCCAGTGGGGCGGGATCGTCGACATGACCGGCGACCGCTCGCCGCTGATCTCGAAGACGCCGCTGGGCAATTGCTTCATCAACTGCGGCTGGGGGACGGGCGGCTTCAAGGCCATTCCGGGTTCGGGCTGGGCGATGGCCGAGCTGATGGCCAAGGGCGAACCCGGCCCGCTGGCCGAGGCCTTCAACATGTGGCGCTTCAAGGAAGGCCAGTTCATTGATGAATCGGTCGCGGCAGGGGTGGCGCATTGATGGGCGCACCGATAACGATGTTGAAGCTGGTCGAGAGCGGCCCTTCGCATGTTTCGGGGATAATTTCTCCCGAGGTTGGTAGACGGGTCAATTCTGGGCCAGATTTTCCTTTGGTATTCGGTGGCAAGGTAACATTGGCCGCCAATGACACCATGCTGGAAATTTTGCATAACGGCACTCAACCAATCACCAAAGGCGAAAGAGTAGGGTTCCTCAAGAGGTTCTTTGGAGGTCAGGGAACGCCTGACCGCCTTGAGCCATTGATCATTGCAGGCACGGAGCCGCTGGTCATCTTTGTTCGCTCACCGAAGTCTGGTGCAACAGCGTTGCTGCTCGATGCTGGCGCTCAAGGCTATCAGGCTTTGGCTTGCGATGGAGAGGTTAGCACTTCGCAAGACAACCTTACGCGGTTTGTCTGGGACGGCGAGACCGAATTCAGCGTGTTTGCTTATTTCACCTACAATGCCGATTTTGACACTGAGCGCGCCGACGGTGATCTCGAAGTCAAGAGGGGAAAAGTGCAATTCACTTACTCGGATGGTCGGCAGGTCGGCGTTGACTGGAATCATTTCCGCCAGAATGCGTTTGATTGGTTCGAGTTGGAAGTGGAGCGAAAGGACAATAGGGGAGCGGAAATTGTTTCTTTGGAACTCGCCTAATTCTCTGATCGTTAACTCAACGCCTTCGCGAGGAAAACCTAATGCTAACCCTTGAATGCCCCTACTGCGGCGTCATGGCCGACGAGACCGAGCTTTCACCCGGCTATGAGGCGCATCTGAAACGCTTCGGCCCCGCCTCCTCGCCCGAGGAGTTCGAGGCCTACATGTTCGCCCGCAAGAACCCCAAGGGCGTGCATTTCGAACGCTGGCGCCATGCCTATGGCTGCGGCAAATGGTTC
>CAIXBE010000255.1 GCA_903917595.1 uncultured Rhodobacterales bacterium | reverse complement strand
TGTCGCGCATAGTCCCGCGCGGTTTCGACCAGCCGGTCGAGTGTGCCTGAGCCAGCGATGTGGGAGGGCAGGGCGAGGGCGCCGTCCGCAGGCGCAACGCTCTCGTCCCGCTCGTTGAGATCGGACTGCCCCGGCGGGTCTGAGGGCGATTTCTGGTGCGTTTCGGTCATGCCTCTGAGTATATCTTCTTTGCGTCCGATAATGCAATCTTATTGGACATGATGGCGATCTGAAAGCTGCGGCGCTTTCGGCGCAATGGACTAGCCAGAAGCGCCGTTGTAAACTAGCGTGACCGCATGAGAAATCCTCGCGTCACGCCATCCGAATCCTTGCCGATTCTGGCTCCTCTGCCGGGCTGGATCACCGCCACGCCTGCAGAAACCCTTGAGGCAGCGGCATTCAAATCAGGGGCCACCTTGGCGCACCTCACTCTGGCGACGGCAGACGATCTTGTGCCTCAAGCGCTTTGGCGTGATCGGCTGGCGCTGGCGGCAGCCGAGGTTTCTGCAAGAATTTCTGGCCGACGCGAAGGGGCCGCTGCACTGCGTGATGCCTTGAATCTGACAAAGGCGGGCGATGATTCCGGTCCGGCTGGAAATATCCTGCGGCAGTGGTCGCGGGCCGTGTCGCGGCCGATTTCGGTCTCAAATCTGGGGCGCGCGCTGGTAGGTGTTGCGCCAGAGCGGATTGCCTTAAGCCTTGATGCCACCGCGCCAACCCCGGTCGACCGCGCGGCGCAGGTCATCGAGGCCGTGCTGACCGACAATCCACGGGACGAGATCGCGGCCCTTATCCTTGCGGATGCGGTGCTGTCGCTGACCTTGGGGTGGGATCATCTGCTGCCGCTTCTCGGTCCGGTGATGACGGCGCGCGACCTGCGCCTGCGGGGCGACGATCTACGCCTTGCCTGCCACCGTTCCGCCGTGAATGGGGTCGGCCAGGCGCTGCCGTTGGGCAGCACGCTGGCGCGAGCGGCGGCACGTCTGCATGCAGCGGTGCCAAAACTGCGGGCCAAGGGGGCCGCGCGGGCAGTGGAGATGTTTCTGTCGCAGGATGCCTTGACCCCCGTGGCGCTCGCCCGGGCGATGCCCGGTATTCTGTCGGACCGTGCCGCGCGGCGGCTTTGTGAGCGGCTGGTGGAACTGGGTGCGCTGCGGGAACTGACCGGACGCGACACCTTCCGCCTGTATGGGGTCTGAGCATGGCACGGCGCGAGGAGGCGAGGCTTGATCGTGACCTGACTGACCTGCCACCCGATCTGCGCTGGCGGGAATGGATGCACCGGATCGAGGCGGTGCTGTTTGCCAGTAGCGCACCGGTGCTGCGGGATCATCTGACACGTGTCGTGGGGCAGGGGGTCTCGGTCGATCTGCTGATCGAGGATCTGGCGGTCGATCTGGAAGGCCGGCCCTACGAGGTGGCGCAGGTAGGTGGTGGCTGGATGCTGCGGACGCGCGCCGCCTATGCGCCTGCTGTCCGTGCTGCGGCGGATGTGGGAGCGCAGGCGTTGAACCTTTCAGAGTTCGATCTTGCCGTGCTGGCAGCGATTGCGTTTCACCAGCCGATCCGCCGAGACGGATTGAAGGACATCTTCGGCAAAGAAATCAGCCGCGACCTGATCGGACGACTGGCCGAGCGTGACCTGATCGGTACCGGCCCCCGCGAACCTCGCCGCGGCGCGCCTTATACCTTTGTCACGACCGAAGCCTTCCTGGCCGCCTTCGGGATGACATCCCTGCGCGACCTGCCCGATCCTGAGCAACTCGCCGATGCTGGCCTGGCGGGATCTTCGGAAGCCCCTAACGTGCAAGGGGCCGCGCGAGTTGCGACAGGAGTGCTGCGGTCTTCGTGAAGCCGGGTCGCGGCCCGCAACAGGTCGGCCAGATCAGGCGCTCTGGAGGAGGAGGCCGGCCCCAGCCCGGCAGTTTCGCCAAGCCGATCCGTGAGCATTCTGAGCAGCCCGTTGTGGTTTTCGGCGGCGCGGGCCAGCCGGAACCAGAGGGTCAGCGAGCCGCGTTCCGTGGGGTCTCTTGCCTCTATCTGCCGCTCTGACAGCCGCCGGATAAAATCATGGCGAACCCGATGCGACAGAAACGGAATGGTTGATGTCGTCGGGCCGACAGGCACTGGGTATCTCATAAGCCGCGCGGCGAGAGACTTCCGGTCGTCTGGAGCACGCCCAGCTGTGTCAAGGCGCAGCAGATCGTCGATCAGGCGCTCGAGGCGCCGGGCGCCTGGGCTTGCCGGGCCGGTCGGTTTCGCGAGAGGGGCGTCGCAGAAGGCGCAGTACTGCTGTGGCACAAGGCGAGCCTGACGAAACGGCGCAAGGCCCTGATCACAAGACGGGCAGCGGTCGCGCAACCGGCAGCCATGGTGAAAGCAGGACACGCGTGTTGCAAGAGTCCAGCTGCGCCGGAAATAGGGCATCTCGTCTTCCCGCAGGCAGGTGGGACAGAACTGCAGCCAACAGGACTGCGCAGTCGATGTCCCTGCATCTTGCGGCCGGGTCCGTAGCCGCAAGCACAGGGTCGAGAGTGGATTGTATGCCAGACAAAGATCGTCGATCTTTTCGGGGCAGATCGACGTACGGTCGAGCAGGATGCGGCGAACGGCTTCCGGCAGATGCCGGTCAAGTTGCGCCGACCATGCCTCGCCAGCAGCTCCGAGCACCGCCCCGAAATAGCGCGGCGGCACACCGTTGGCATGCGCAACGCGATGCAGCCAGCTTGACAAAAGCTCACCGGGAGCAGGCCTGACCTCCACCGGCCAGTGACGTCCCGCTGCCACACCATAGCGGCGGGCCGGGGAAACGGTGATCCTCGGCGCAGTGCTGGTCATGTCATGGCATGGCGCAAGGCTGAGTTCCGACGCAGCGACAGCGGCACATAGCGGAGGGCCATGACTGTGCTGGACGTGATCCGTTCCTCACGGCTCTCAACAGCTGCAATCGCCGCCCGCGTGACGATGTCGACCACCTCTCCGATCAACCCTTCCGACTGATCATGGATCATTCTGGCAAGGGGAGGCTGTGAGAGGTTCGAGGCGTGGGCAAGCGGCATGCTGGCCTCAAGACTGTCGAGAAGCGTGGCGAAGTCTTCATCAAAACCCCACCGCGGCACCGGGATCGTATCAAACCGCGAGCCCATTTCTTCGGTGTCGTGCAGCGCATCGTAGACGGCGATTTCGCCGACAAGCACGGGCGAGATGTCGTGCACCCGTGCGATCCGCCGCAGAAACGAGAAGATTGCCTGCACATCCTGCCTTCGCCCACGCAGTGCACTGTGGAATTCGTCGAAGATGAGCAGGCGCGGCTTGAGGCTGTCGAGAAGATGATCGACCTGTTCGCTGGCGCGGGAAAGGCTGCGCCAGCCGGCAGCCTGCGGGGCGCGCAGCCCGGACAGGATGCTGGCATAGAAATGCGACAGGCCGGCACCTTCCCGGGTCTGGATCACCCAGACCTTTTGCCGGTCGGCGCGGCGCAGATGGTCGACGGCAAAGCGTTCGGCGATCATGGTCTTGCCGTTGTGATAGGGGCCGGCGAGCAGCAATCCGCGAGGGCGCAGGGAAGAGGGTCGCTCGAGCAACTGTTGCATCGCATCGTGCGCCGCTGCGGCACCAGGATGGCCGATCCAGCGAGGTGTCCGGATATGCGCGATGCGGGCGGCCGCATCCGCCTTCAGAAGCGCCGAGCTTGTCGGCAGAAGATGGTCGGCCATGTCACCAGGTCTCGATGGGAAAGACGCGGCGGGGCCGGTCAGGCTCCGGTCCAGGATGAGCCGACTCTGAAGCGTGCCCGGCACTGTGATAAGCTTTCGGCGCGTCTGCCGCATGTCGGGCCCGGGTCATCTCCCGCAGGTGAGCCTTCTTGGATTGTGCCCCCGCGACCGTTGCAGCGATCTCCCGGCGCAGGAGCGTCTTGCCCTGCACGGGGCGTTGCTGGTTCTCACGCGTGCGCGCCCGGTCGGCTTCATGTTGCCAGAGGGTAATCGACACTGTCATCCCGTCCCGTCGTCCGACCGGACGCCAGACACGCGTGTCGGGATCGGCGATGTAGATCCGGCTGATGTCCCGGGGGTCATAGCACAGATCGAGGGGTTCCAACCGGTCACGGCGAGCGACGAGAGGCCCGAGCCAGTGTTCGAAGTAGTCGATTGCGAACAGGCTGACGCCCTGGGGAGAGATGCGGCGCGTTGTGCGGGGGAGAAAGTTGAGCAGAACATGGTCAGGATCATCGATCGGCCGGTCTATCGGTGGACGTCGCCGCTCCCATTCGAGGCAAGGCACGGTCAGCTTGCGCGCGTTCTGGGTCTGGTTGTGATCGATGATTGCCAGGGCGATGCAGCGTTCAAGGGCCGCGAAGGTCAGACTTGCCCTCTCATCGGATGAATAGTCGCCGCGGTCCGCGATCGACCGTCCGGTCTTGCCGGGAAGGGAACGAAGCACCGTGTTCACCTTGCCCAGGAGCCGTTCGACAACGCCACCCCGATGAACCGTGCCCTTGTTCCGAGTACGGATGGCTATCCCGAAGTCGGCGCATCCTTTCGTAAAGGTACTGCTCTGGAATTCCTTGGCTGAGTCGACAACGATCTGCTTCGGTCGGCCGTACATTTCCCATGGATGCGCTATCCCGCGTTCGGCCAGCCAGTCAGCCTTGGGGCACATCGCGTGTGCCAGGCACAATGCCACCGAGAGTCGGGAAGGTCGTTCCAAGGTCAGGCAAAAGCCGATGATTGAACTGGTCGCCACATCAGCGGCGATAGTCAGATAGGGCCGTCCCACGAAAACGCCGTGGTCACAGGTCACTTCGACGAACTGGATATCGGCCGGCGTGTGATCGATCTGGACCACCTCAAGGGCGTGGTTGGCGCGGATGTACCCCGGACGCGGCTTCAAACGGTGCAGGTGTTTGCCACCGGAAAGGCGTCGACGTGCTATTTCCTCAGCGGAGAACACCTGAGGGATCCGTTTGGCAACGGTGACATAGGCCGGAGGTTTGAGCCCTTCAGCGGCACAGCGCGCCCGAATTTCGTCGACGATTGGCGCAAGATCAGGTTGCTCTGGTTGCAGCCACATCTCTCGCAAGGTCTCTGCAATGACGACCTCCACGCTGGTCGATATCCTCGCCCGCCGCGCGCTGTCCTTGCGAGGCAGAAGCGACGAGACACGGCGCTCCCCGCGATACCGGGCAAGGTGATTGTAGACCTGCCGGGTCGACAGGCGCAGTTCCGTCGCTGCCCGGCTGACAGCCTCCCGCATTGGCAAGTCCCCATCCAGGACGTGGTCCAGCTCGCGTGCAATCCGAACCGCCTTCGACCAGGCTTCCTCTGAAGCGCGAGAAGCTGCCTGTTCCAAGCGCCGATCTTTGCTGAGCGTTGTCATGCCGCCGTGCCCTTCGAAACCTATTGAAGTCCGAAATGAAATTGAAATCGCAAAGCAGAAACTGGTGCCGCTTTCAGCGCTACCATCCAGAAATCATGTGAAAACCACGCAGTGAAATCGTGAAAGAAAAGCGACACCGAGGAAGACCTGTGGTGTCCGTCGTCGAATGATTTGGAACATGCGGCCTGATTTTGGAGCAGGAGGCGCGGGCTCATCGGGTTCAGGTTACGCTGCTTGATGCTGATGGTTCAAGCGGCGGTTTTGGATGGTTTTGTGTTTGATGCGTCTCCTTTCGGCCAGGATGGTTTCACCGCGCCCAAAGTAGACATCAGCTGGGGTGAGGTTGCCGATGCTCTCGTGATAGCGGTGGTTGTTGTAGTGGTCGATGAAGGCGGCGATGGCGGTCTCAAGTTCCCCCTCGAAGAAGTAGTTTTCTAACAAGATGCGGTTCTTCAGGGTCTGGTGCCAACGCTCGATCTTGCCCTGGGTCTGGGGATGCATCGGCGCGCCGCGGACGTGCTTCATGCCTTTGTCTTCGAGATATTCCGCTAGATCCCCCGCAATATAAGATGAGCCATTGTCACTTAGCAGGCGCGGTTTGTGCAGAACCTTGGCACTGTCGCAGCCTGATGCTGCCAGGGCGATATCGAGCGTGTCGGTGACATCCTCGGCCCGCATGTTGCAGCAGAGTTTCCAGCCGATGACGTAGCGGGAGTAGTCGTCGAGGATCGTGGATAGGTAAAACCAGCCCCAGCCGATGACTTTCAGATAGGTGAAGTCGGTCTGCCACATCTGGTTTGGCGCCGTCGTCTTGTCCTTGAACTCATCCGCAGCCTTGATGACGATATAGGCTGGGCTGGTGATGAGGTCGTGGGATTTGAGCAGGCGGTAAACTGAAGCCTCTGATACAAAATACTTTTCCGTGTCGGTGAACTTGACGGCCAGCTCTCGTGGCGACAGTTCGGGCTCTTCCAGCGCTAGGGTCACGATCTGGTCCCGCACGGCCTCGGGGATGCGGTTCCATACCCGGGAAGGGGAAGAGGGCCTGTCCTCCAACCCCTCGGGCCCATGTTCGATGAAGCGGTCATACCATCGGTAAAACGTGGTGGGTGGGATGCTGATCTTGGCCAAGGTGCGCCTGACAGGCAGATGCGACTGCTCCACCAACCGGATGATTTCGAGCTTTTCAGCGGCGGGGTATCTCATTCGTGGTCGCCCCCAGCACCGGTCATGTTTTTTTTGAGCAGACGGTTTTCAAGGCTGAGATCGGCCACCAGCTCCTTCAGTGCCAAAGCCTCGGCGCGCAGATCCTTCACCTCGCCTGTACTCGCCTGGCGGGCCGTATCACCGGCCAGCCGCTTCTTGCCAGCCTCGAGGAATTCCTTCGACCAGCTGTAATACAGGC